>DATAIE010000201.1:0-7373 GCA_036262875.1 Verrucomicrobiales bacterium | reverse complement strand
CAACCCCCGGGTGGGAGGATGGCGTTGGAATTCTCCCCGCACATTTGCCAGTTCCTCATTGATCCAGCCGGTCATATCCCGGATGGCTTTTTCAATGCGGGGGTGCGGGGAGCATTCGCAAACATATTGCAGCGTGGCTTTGTCCGGTCCCTGACCGAAACGGGGTGCCTCGCTGATGGAGAGGTGCTTCTGCCACTCGATCATGCTCGTGCAGTCGCGGATGCCGATGTGATCGAAGAGCACCGCCGGGGTGCGGCTGGCATCGAAGTCCATGATATCCGCGAGCCGGAGGAGCCAACTGAGGAAAAGCCAGTTCACTTCCTGGCCTTTGACGCGGTGAGCTCGCACCAACTCCTCCCTGGCCAGCAGAGGCGGGTTGCGTCGCGTTAAACGCTCCGCGAGCCAAAAGATGGACTGGCCATGGCTCATGGCGAGGAGCGCGATATGGGTGCTGAGGTCCGTGCCGTCGTAGTTGAGGTCAAGGTTCAGCGATTTCTCAATCCGATGCAGCCAGTCTTCGATACGGTTTAGCTTTGTGGGACCTTCCTCCCGAGCGTGGCTCTCGCGCACATAGTCGCTTCGAATCTGGCCGAGGCCGCGCTGGAGGTGGACGGCCTCGTCGGCAGTGAGCGGACGATTTTCGGCGGCGGCAATGGCGCGGGCTTCGCGGATGCGCTCGGCGAGAGGATGGCCATCGAAATAAGTGCGCCACGCGGCGGCAGCCGGAGTGGCGTGCGCGTCTGCCTCTCCGGCGCTGGGATCGGTAAGGGTGTCCAGTTCCTCCGCGCTTAGCGCCATGCCGAGATCGTGAGTGAAGGCGGCAAGAATCGCGATGCCGCATTCCAAAGGACTCATTCTGGCGATGGTGTCCTCGCCCGCGAGTTCCTCCATCAACCGAAGGACATTCCAAAGATGATCTTCATCATGGAGAGTAAACTGCGGCAGAAGCGCAATAACGCGGGCGCTGATCTTTTCTGCGGCTTTGGCCACCGTTTCCACCGTGCCGCTGAAACGTTGCAATGGCGCATGAAAAGAAGTGCCAGCGGATGAAGCGATAGTCTCTTGGAGGTGTTTATAGAATTTAGAATCCTTAAGGTCCGGCATGATATATCAGCTATCGTGCCAAGAGGAGCGGGTCAAGGAATTGCCGTATCTTATGTAGAAATCGCGCTTCTTCCGGCTACGCAGTTGCCGTGACTATCCTTCGGCATGTGGGCGAGCTTTCCACCGCGGCGGTTATTGACGGAGCCGTTATGCACTATTGGAGACATGCGATTCTATTTACACGCATGTGTACTATTGTTGCGGCGCGATGATTCCCGCGACTGCTCGTCGAACGCATGAGGGGTGCCGCCCCTTCACATCCTCCTCAGCCGGTAAAACTTCTTTCCGCTCCCGGCCGGTTCGGTGAAGGTGTTTCCGAGCGGGAATTCCGGGACCCAGAAGTTTTCGGGGTCGGTGGAGGATTCGAGGCCGTAGCCGGTGGCTTCGGCGGGCCAGGAGACGGTGATAGTGCCGTCGTTGTTGCGGACGATGGTGAGGGGCGGGGGAGGGGGGGCGAGGGTGATGCCGTAGCGGGTGGCGAGGTAGGAGTAGAGCGTGGACTTGTCCGTTTCGGAAAGGGAGGCGCCGTAGATGATGACTTCGGCGATCTCGCCCTTCATGCGGGTGAACTGGTCGTGGCGGGTGCCGATGTAGAGGGGCGTGCCGCCGTCGGCGAGGGCGGCGGTGATTTGGCCCTGGCCGTTGTAGCCGCCGTTGAGCGAATGGGTAATCGTGGTGCCGGCCATGTCGAATCCGATCATGGCGTAGTCGCCCGCGGTGGCGGCCTGGAGGCCGGCGGAGGGGTTGCCGCCTGCGCCGTTGCCGCGGAAGACCTGCGGGATTCCGGTGTCCGGCAGCGTGTAGAAATCGGTGGAGGCGGGAATGTTAGAGCCGGCTCCGGCGGTTTTGCCCCACACGGCGCGGAAAGTGAGGTAGTCGTCAAACTTGACCACAAAGATGGAACTGATGTCTCCGGTGATGGCGAGCGAGGGCGTGCTGGGGGCGGCGAGCGAATCATCCGTGCCGTCAAAGCGGAGGGCGGGCCGGCCATTGATGGCATTGGGCACCAGCACGGGGCGCTGACCGGCGATGGATTGCACGGCATTGTTGAAATTGCCGGACTGGTCATTCCACGCGCTCACGCCGCCCGCGGTTTCCACCACGCCTTTGTCCGCGCGCAGCCAGAGCCGCAGGTTGGCGAGATTTGGCAGGGGAATGGGCTCCGCCGTGGTGGCGGTGAAGTTCACCGGCGCGGAGAGCGTCACGGCGCCGAGATTGTCCGTCGCGCGGACGGTGACGGTGACTGCTCCCGGCGCGGGAAGGTTCACCACTACACTATACGGGGAGGTAGTGTCCGTGCCCACCACTGCGCCATTGATAAGGAACTCCACTTTCGCCACGGAGCCGTCCGCATCCGAGGCATTCGCGCTGAGGGTGACATCCGCCGGGGCCACCACAGAGCCGCCCGCGGCGGGCGCGGTGACGGTCACCGCCGGTGCATCGTTGATGGTGGAAAACATGGGCATGGCATACTTGCCGGCCAGATACACCTGCACGCTGCGCAGGTCCGCCTCGGAGAGTGCGGCATCGTAGATCAGCACTTCCGCGATGTCGCCCTTCATGCGGGTCACGCGGTCGAGGCGGGTGCCAATGTAGAGCGGCGTATCGGCATCCGCGATGGGGGCGGTGATGGTGCCCGCGCCGTTGGGAAAGCCGTCCATGAAGTGGCGCGCGGCAGTGCCCGCCTGGGTGAAGCCCGCCATTTGATACACGCCTGCCTTGAAGGCGCTCGTGCCGACGGTGACCGCGGGCGTCGTTCCATCCCCCCGGAAGAGCCGGGGAATGCCCGTGCCCAGTACCGTGTAGTAGTCCGTGGGCGCGGGAATGTTAGAGTCTGCCCCGGCCGTCTTGCCCCACACGGCGCGGTAGTTGTCAAAGTCATCCATCTTCACTACAAAGAAGGACGTAATATCGCCGGTGATGGAAACGCTGGGCGAGTCCGCCACGGTCAGTTCATCATCCAGACCGTCAAACCGGATGGCCGGCAGGGAATTGATAGCGCTGGCCGCCACCACGGGCGCGGTAGTATCGCCCGGCGAGGTGGCGTTATTCCCTTTCCCTGACTGATCATTCCAGGAAAGCACTACGTCCCCATCGCCTTTGGTCACCCCGGCGTCCGCCTTGAGCCAGAGCTGCAGCGCGGACGTCACTCCCAGCGCCGGGGGCGGGCCGCCGCTGGCCGCGCGTGCCACGGGCGTGCTTTCCGCAGTGCCATTCCGGTTGTCCACGGCCCGTGCCGTGAAGGTGTAGGTGCCGGGAGTCTCCAGCTTCACCTTCATGGAAAAAGGAGGCGCGGTGGCCGTGCCGAGGGGAGTTCCGTTGGCCAGGAACTCCACGCGCGCGATGGAGCCGTCGGAGTCCGCCGCCGTGGCGGTGAGTGTCAGGGTATCGCCGGTGGTGTGCGCGGGGCCTGCGGGAGTGGCCGCCAGACTCACGGTGGGCAGCGCATTGGTGAGGCCCCATTTCTCAGCGAGGTATCCGGCCACCGAGGCCCGCTCCGGATCGGTGAGCGCGCGGTCGTAAATGAGGATCTCCGCGATGTCGCCCTTCATCTTCGTTACCTGGTCGGCGCGCGAGCCGATGATGAGCTGTGTGTCGGAGTCCGCCGTCACTGCGTTGATGGTGCCGGTGGCCGTAATCTGGCCGCCGAGCAGGTGGCGGCACGTCGTTCCCTCAAGGCTGAATCCGGCGACGAGATAGGCGGTCGCAGGCAGCGCCGCCTCCGGCGGTGCGAGGAAGGAGCCGAGGCCGGTGGGCTGTCCGCCTCCACGGTAAACGATCGGCCTCGCCGTGCCGGGATTCACATAATAGTCCGTGGGCGCCGGCAGATTCCCGCTCGTCTTTGCCCACACCGAGCGATACGTCGCGAAATCGTCAAACTTCACCACAAAGAACGTCGTGAGGTCTCCGGTGATGGAGAGGCTCGCAGTGTCCGGCACATTCAGATAGTCATCGATGCCGTCGAAATGGATGACCGGTTTGCCATTGAGCGCGTTGGTCACGAGTTGCGGGGAATTGGACGTGCCCGGCGAACTGGCGATCTGGATGCCCGCGTCCACGCTGGGGCTTTGATCGCTCCAGGACAAAACATTCGCGCCGTCTGTGGCGACTCCGGCGTCTGCTTTCAGCCAGAGCTGGAGACCGGTGGTGACGCTGAGCGACTGCGCGCGGAGTGAGCCTGCGGCGAGTGCGAGAGCCAGGCAGGAAAGCAGAGCGCTTCTTTGGAGGGAGGCCGTTTTTTTCATGGAGGTTCAGGGCAGGGAGTGGTTGTTAGGGTCGGCGGCGGGAATGACGAAACCGGAAGACAGAAATCCGAAGGAATGACGAAGGACGAAGGCCTCCGCCCCTGGGGCAACGCGCACAGAGCCGAGGAGGTAACACCGTCTCATTCATGGTCGGGCAGGGAGGACGTGATGAAAATCACCGTGGATTTTCATCTGCCGTTATCCCCTGGCACGCTGCCTCCCGGCAATACTATTCGCGCAAGGACCACGTAAAATTTCCTGCGAATGCGTGTCCGCTTGCTTCACCGTCAGGAAGAAGGCGGGCGCGTTGGAACGGGCGTCGCACCGGGGCTGCGGGCGGTTTCATACAGGTTTCCATACGGAAAAGATGCAGATCAGTCGCGGTGCTGCGGCCTTATCCATGGGGCACGGGCAGGATGCATGTGGATCATGATCTGTATGAGAGATTTGACATCTGCGGTGAAGCGCCTCACGCTTATTTCATGTTAAACCGACCTGTCACCCGATCTCGCTCCGCCTGGATGGGAATCCTTGCAGGAGTTCTTTCTCTCGCCGTTCACAAAGCCTCCGCCGCAGCCTATCAGGATGCCGTCAATGCTCTGAATCCGAGCTTTTACTATCAGTTAAACGAGACGTCCACCGCTGGCGGATGTATTGACAGCACCGGGCACGCGACGCCTGGTGCCTTCAATGGCGACTACGTCAATGGCCCGCCCGTGGTGGGAGGCCCCGGGCCGCTGGAGGTGTTTGGCGGGCTTGCGGTGCCGGGAGTGGGTGGCGCGGCGAACCACGCTCACTACAGTAATAATGCGGGCAACATCGGCCTGGGTCCCAAAGAGAACTACGGGGCCAAATCCATGACCGTGGCCCTGTTCTTCAAGGCGGGCGGATCGCAGGGAGGAGATCGCCTCTTCACAAATAATCTGGAGGACCCCACGCTGAGCTTTCAGATCAATGTGGCCAATGACGGACTGGTGATGTCCGTGAACCCTAACGATCTCGGCGAGCCCGCGGAGCGCACGCTCTATCTGGAGGACGACAGCCAGCCGGACCGCCGTTTGATCGATCCGAATGCCGGCTGGTTTCACGTGGTGGCCTCCACGCACGGCGATACCGGACCGGAGCGCGCGGCGAATTTCCGCATCTGGGTGAATGGCGTGGACCGCACCGCCAACCTGAAGCCAAACGCCACCGGCTGGGGCATCGCGGGGGATCTGGCCAGGATCGGCGGACGCGAGCCGGACCCCACGCACACCACCACGCACTCCGGCGCGCAGGATGAGGTCTCCATCTGGCTCAACCGCGTGCTCACGGATGCGGAGGTGGCGTCTCTGTGGGACGCGGCCCGCGGGATTCCCAACTATCCGAAGACCGTTATCAGCCTCAGCCCCACGTATTACTATCAGTTGAACGAAACGACGACGGACCTGGGATGCATCGATACGATGGGGCACGCCGCCGCGCCCGGCACTTACAACGGTGACTACGTGCTCGGCCCCGCCATGGTGGGCGGGCCCGGCGCGCTGGAGGTCCTGGGTGGTATCGCAGTGCCCGGCTTGGGTGGCACGGCCAATGTGGCCCACTACAGCAACAATGCAGGGCACATCAATCTGGGGCCCGGTGTGGACTATGGCGCGAATGCCATGTCCGTGGCGCTCTTTTTCAAAGCCGGAGGATCGCAGGGCGGAGACCGGATTTTTACTAACAATCTCACCGACGGGACGAAGAGTTTTCAAATCGTCACCGCGGACCAGGGGCTGGTCGTCGCGGTGGACCCGAATGACACGGGCCTGAATGCCGAGCGGACGCTCTTCCTGGAGGACAACAGCGCACCGGACCTCCGCCTGTCCAATGCGGGCTCCGGATGGTTCCATGTGGTGGCCACCACCAGCGGGGCCACCGGCGTGGAGCGCGCGGCGAACATCAAACTGTGGATCAACGGCGTCGACCGCACCGGCAACCTCCAGCCTAACGTGACCGGCTGGGGCGTGGATACCGACCTGGCCAAGATCGGCGGTCGCAGGGCAAACCCCACGGATTCCACCACGCATCCGGGAGCCCAGGACGAAGTGGCCATTTGGATGAATCGTGTGCTCACGGATACCGAGGCCAAACTGCTCTGGGCTGCGGCCACCAGCACCACCGGCCCTCCGGGAATCCGCAGCGTGGCGATGAAGAATCTCCGGCGGCATCTCAATGGCACGCCTGCCATCCTGACAGATGACACCGTGGATTTCACCCTCACCGTGACCGGTACCGGCAGCCCCGCAGGCTGGGTGGTCTCCGGCCCGGCGGGCAGTTCGCTCATTGGCAAAGCGGACAGCTATGGCGCCGCCCACGCTTTCACCGCGGTGCCCATCGCGGACTTCCCCGGCGGCACCATGGTCCTCACTGTTAAGGACTCCGTGGACCCCACCCTCACCGGCAGCATCACCATTACCGTCCCCGTGACCGTGATGGATTGGGCCCAGCCGTGGGACTACATGAATCCCATGGGTGCCTTCCCGGACAGCCCCGGCGGCGGCGCGGACACGGATTTTGAAACGACGTGGTTTTTGAAGGCTTCCGACTTTGCCACGCAATACAACGGTCCCAAATTCGGTGGCACCCCCGTTACGGGCGATCCTGGTATTCCTAACAGCTACGACTCCGGCAGCGGCCCCGGCCCGCTCGGCTATGAGAATATGGACTACTGGCCGACGCTGAACGCGGAGTTCACCGCCAACGGAACGCCGCTCAACGCTCCTCTCTCCGGGTTCCGCTATGCCTCGTATGTGCGCACCACCTTTACCATTCCCAACGATGGAAAAACTTATACAAAGCCAGTGCTCAATTATCTCATCGATGACGGCGGATTCGTCTACCTCGATGGCGAGCTCATCCTCGCCGTGAATATGAATCCTGGCGTCGCGGATACCTATCTGGAGCCGGCCGCCAATGCCACGGATACGGAAAACCAGCTTCGCTCCGCAGACCTCACTCTCGCCGCCGGCAGCCCCACCGGCACGCATGCCGGCACGAAGG
>DATAIE010000200.1:0-1744 GCA_036262875.1 Verrucomicrobiales bacterium | reverse complement strand
GGGGGAGGAAGTGGATGGTTTCATTTGTCCGGTTGGCATCACGCCGATTCCGCGGCAGTGGCGCGCGTGCCATCCATTCTCGAATCCCTGCGTTTGCTCAGTGAGCCCACCCGGCTGCGGCTGCTGCTGCTGCTCGACCGGGCGGAACTCACCGTCGCGGAATTGCAGGAGATTCTCAGCATGAAGCAAAGCCGCATCAGCACTCATCTCGCCCTGCTGAAAAACGCTGCGCTGGTGCAGGTGCGCCGTGCCGGTAAAAACAGCCTGTATTCCTTTGATCCGCGCGGCGCGGGCTTGCGCGACGTGCTGCGCGAAGGCGCGGAGGAATTGCCGGAGGCCCGGCGCGACCGCCAGGCGCTTGATCTCGCGCTTCGGCACCGTGCTGATACTGCGCGTGCCTACTTTGATCAACTTGCCGGGAAATTCGGTCGCAGCTATTGTCCCGGGCGCAGTTGGAAAGGCCTGGCCGAAGCGCTCCTGCTGCTGCTCCCGCGACAGATCATCGCCGACCTCGGGGCAGGGGAGGGCACTATTTCCCAGCTCCTTGCCCGGCGCGCGGAGAAAGTGATCGCTGTGGACAGCTCTGAAAAAATGGTGGCCTACGGAACCCGGGTGGCCATGGACAACGGGTTCACGAATCTGGAGTACCGCCACGGGGATATCGAGTGTCCGCCTGTCGAGGATGCTTCCGTAGACCTCGCCTTTTTCAGCCAGGCTCTCCATCATGCCCAGCAGCCGGCCCGTGCCGTGAGCGAGGCCTTTCGAATCATCCGTCACGGCGGACGCATCGTGATCCTCGACCTTCTCAAACACACCTTTGAGCAGGCGCGCGAGTTGTATGCGGATGTATGGCTCGGCTTTGCAGAGGTGGAGATCTTTGGCTTCCTCGAAGACGCGGGCTTCCGCGATATTCATATTACGATCGTAGACCGCGAAAGCGAACCTCCTCATTTTCAGACACTCATGGCGATTGCCGTCAAACCTTAGGCCGGGAAACGGAGCGCGGACATCCTGTCCGCCCAGGTATCACGAGCCTCCGTTGCGGTCCAACTGTGCAAGCACGGATGGAATCAGCTCTGCATCCCCGTCGAGAGCATCGAACCAGGAAGGAAACCGCGGATTCCATCCGAGGGACCGCAGGCGGCCGGCATCGACGCGCTTGTGTGTCCATCCGCGCTTCCTGGCGGTATCGGGCGGCGCTTCGGGCGGCAGGGGACGGTCGAACCTGCGGGCAAGTTCGGTGTAGATCGTCCGCTGGAGCATCGGGGTATTATCGACAGCATTGAAAATCCGGCCATTGCCGGTGGAGGCTTCCGCCAGAAGAGTCAGCATGGCAGCGGCGGCGTCGTCACGATGGATTTGGTTTACCCAGCGTCCGTCCGGCACGCCGCTCTGTACGTCGATCACGGATTCTCCCGCGAGGAAATTCCGGAGCAGCACGGATCGTCCCGGTCCATACAAGCCAGCCAGCCGGATTACCGTGCCGCCGGCCGCCAGGGTTTCCTCCTCTGTTTGCCGGAGAAGGCGTCCGGTTTCCCTCGCCGGTTCCGCGGATGATTCCTCCGTGACGAGCGATCCGTCGGTCTGCGGATACACACTCGTACTCGAAGTAAAAAGCACACACGATGCCGCCGGAAACGCCGCACGCAGATTTCGCATGCCCTCCAGATACACTGCGCGGTAAGCATCGATACCCCCGCCGCGTCCGCCCGTCGCGCAGTGGACCACCGCCGCGTCCGCCGGC
>DATAIE010000199.1:0-3564 GCA_036262875.1 Verrucomicrobiales bacterium | reverse complement strand
CGGAGGAACCGGTCATCTCTTCGCTGTTTGCACCTTCAGCGCCATAAACCGGTGGTCGGTCGCATTTCCGCTGTCGGCCACCAGGACCAGTGAACGGCTGCCGTCTTTTAGAGAAGGGCCCAGGGCCATTCCCTCGTAATTCGTAAGACTGGTATTCTTTTTAAAAAGCGGCACCTTTTTCGCCGGAGTGTACGCCACTCCAGTCAGGGCGGCGATTTTCGAGGTGTCCGTCGCTCCGGAAAAGTCCGCGAGGGAGATGTGAACCTCCATGGAGAACCCGGCGAACACCCGCTCCAGGACGAGGAGATTCCCGTCCGGGAGAATGCAGAGGGCGGGGACCCCCGTTCCTGAGCCCGACACCCGGAGGCTGCTCGTTTCCGTCCGCCATGCATACTGGCGCAGCGGCTTCCAGCCGGCATCGAACTCCTGCAGCCGCACCACACCGGGCGCTTTGCGGGACGCCGTTTCTCCATCTCCAGGGAGGGTATCTTCATTCGCCGTCCACACGTGACCGGTGGCGGCATCCCGGGTGAGCGCCTCCATGCTCAGGTTTGGCCGGGCCGTGAGGAAAACCGGCGGCAGTTTCACCGCCGGCAGAGGCTTGCCGGCCAAAGTAAACCCGGCAATTCCCGGCGGCCCCTCCGCACTGAGATACACCTTTCCGCCCTTCGCATCACAGACGATGTCCTCGAAGTCGCTGAATCCGGTTTTCACCGGCACCGGTGTTTCGACCTTTCCCGCGGTGATCAGCCCTGTGACGCCATCGACTGTTAGTCTCACGGGCACAAACCCCTGCAGCCGGTCGGATGCCGCGTAATACAAGTCCTCCCGGCACCATGCCAGGCCGCTCAATCCAACGACGCGCTCGTCCTTGATCACAAACTCAGCCTTCTCCGCCGCCAGGGAGACCGTCACTCCGGCGAAGGCTCCATTCGCGAACGCCAGAAAAAGAAAAAGGGAGCGGGTCATGCAAAAGAGAATAGGCAGGAATGGAGGCTCGGCAAAGGGCAAGCCCGGTCGTTTCCGGCGGCCGCAGAAATCCCCACCCGCGTTCATAAATTCCATTGTCACGTCTGCGCACCCCTGATTGATTCCAGCCTTCCCCGCGTATAAATCCGACGGCCCCCACCACAGACTACTATGAACCAAACCTCCAGAAGATCCTTCCTGAAGTCCTCCGGCCTCATCGCCGGGGCCCTCAGTTTTCCCAATATTCTCCACGCTCAAAACAAGGGCGACAAACTCAAGATCGGCCTGATCGCCAGCGGCGGCAAAGGCAAGGCCCACATCGAACAAATCAAGGGCGCCGGCGACATCGTCACCGCGTTTTGCGATGTCGACAAGAATGCCTGGGGCAATGCCACCAAGCTCTGGCCCGATGCCAAAGGCTATCAGGACTACCGTCAGCTCTTCGACAAGGAGATGAAGAACTTTGACGCCGTGATGGTCGCCACGCCGGACCACCACCACTTCATGCCCACGGTGCTCGCGATGCAGGGCGGCAAGCACTGCTACACGCAGAAGCCCCTTACCCATACCGTGTGGGAAGCCCGCCAGCTCCACGAGGGCGTCAAGAAGCTGAAGCTCGCCACCCAGATGGGCAACCAGGGCCACAGCAACGAGGGCAACCGCCGCATCTATGAATTCGTGAACAGCGGCATGCTCGGCGACGTGACGGAAATCCACTGCGTGTCCAACCGCCCCATTTGGCCCCAGGGCCTCGAACGTCCGGCCGGTGAAGACCCGGTTCCGGAAAATCTCGACTGGGATCTGTGGCTCGGTCCCGCCCCGAAGCGCCCGTTCAAGAAAGGCGTCTATCATGACTTCAAGTGGCGCGGCTGGTACGACTTCGGCGGCGGTGCGCTCGCCGACATGGCCTGTCACACCATGGACAGCATCTTCATGTCGATGAACCCGGGTTATCCCGTGAGCGTGGAAGTTCTCGAGATCAACGGCCACACCACCGAGACCTTCCCGAAAGGCTCCATCATGAAGTGGAGCTACGCCGCAGGCAAGCTCCCGAACGGCAAAGACCGCCCGGCCTTTGATGTCTACTGGTATGACGGCAAGCTCAATCGCGACGGCAAAGATATTGACGCCTCCGACGTGCTCGTCACCAAAGTGCCCGCGGAACTGCTCGCCATGCCGGACGGCCAAAAGCTCACCCTCAAGGGCTCGGGCAATCTCTACGTCGGCTCCAAGGCCGGCCTCATGGTCAATGGCGACTACGGCGACCGCTCCCGTATCGTGCCCGTGGCCAAAGCCAAGGAATTCGGCAATCCTCCGAAGATGCTCGAGCGCGTGGGCGCCGGCAACGAGCAGGCTCACTATGACGACTGGCGCGTCGCCTGCGTCGGCACCAAGCCCTGGGATCATCCGGGTTCCAACTTCACCTACGCAGCTCCGTTCACCGAGACTATCCTTCTCGGCAACGTCGCCCTGCACGTGGGTCTCGGCAAAAAACTCGAATGGGACGCGGCCTCCATGTCCTTCAAGAACAGCCCCGAGGCTAACAAATACACCAACAAGGAATACCGTCCCGGCTGGGGTATCAAACTGGTGTAATTCCGTTCTGCGAATCTAACGGCGGAGTATCCGCTCCGCCTTTTCAAAGCGCCTCTCCGGAAACGGGGAGGCGCTTTTTTCGCGGGAGAAGGAGAGAGAATCGAGGGCTCCACGGAGTGTCGCCCCACCGGTTTTGGATGTCGGACGTCAAACAGCAGGGACACGGACGCGGAAGCGGAAGTAAAATTGGCTCTCGCCCTAACAGGGCACAAAAAACATGCCTTGGACACCCGTTGACTGGTGGACCCCCCCTAAAAATCTGTCGTGCGGTCCATAACCTCTGCGGCTAAATCTCCGTGTTCATGACTCCTCCCTTCGAGCCCCCCTTTACCCTTACGCCCATGGTCCTGGACCTGACGGGGCGGATTGGAGAGGAAATCGGGCGGCAGGGTTGGCTGCGGGATTTTCCACTGACACCTGAACTGCGGCGGGGCAACCGGTTGCGGACGATCCAGGCTTCGCTGGCAATCGAGAACAACTCGCTTTCGCTGGAACAGGTAACGGCGGTGGTTGCGGGAAAGCGAGTGATGGGGCCGCCGAAGGAGATTCAGGAGGTGCACAATGCCTTTACGGCCTATGAGGCGATGGAAGGATGGAATCCTGCGTCATCAAAGGATCTGCTGACTGCGCACCGGCTGCTCATGAGCGGGCTGGTGAAGGATGCGGGGCGTTACCGGACGGGTGCGGTGGGAATCGCGCAAGGGGAAGAGATTGTCCATCTGGCACCGCCCGCAGCGCGGGTGCCGGAACTGATGAAGGATCTGTTGGGCTGGCTGAAACGGACGAAGGTGCCTCCGCTGGTAACAAGCTGTGTCTTTCACTATGAACTCGAATTCATCCATCCCTTTGCCGACGGGAACGGACGCATGGGACGGCTGTGGCAGACATTGATCCTGAGCCGCTGGAAACCGGCGCTGGCGTGGCTGCCGGTGGAAAGCGTGATTCGGGAACGACAGCGCGACTATTATGCGGCACTGGCGGCGTCGGACAGGGCGGGCC
>DATAIE010000198.1:0-3925 GCA_036262875.1 Verrucomicrobiales bacterium | reverse complement strand
ATCCTAACTCATTATCAAAGGGCGTCAGGCTGGAATGCCTGTTAAATCAACGATCCTGACGACCTGACAACCAAAACTGCCCGCACACCTCTCTTACTTAACGCAATGGCGTCTCTAGGAGTCCCGTACACAGAATCCGTTGCGCTCCCCTTTTACTAGCAAATATACCACTCAGGTTGTCAGGAATATTGATTAAATAAGGAACAGAGCCTGACAACCTGCTGGCGACCTGACAACCTGCCCCCCCTTTTTTCCCGTTCCGGACGTTCGATCGGGGCGGAACGGGAACAGAAGTAACAGGAGGATTTCACTTCCTGTTGCGCGCCCGATATCTGCGGGCCGCCCGCCCACACCTGATGGAACACGTTTAAGAGATTCCTTCCCCTCTTCCTGAGAATTTTAATTTTGACGATCTCCGGACGACACGCGACTTTTGTGAGCGTCCTGACAGATGGTAATCCTCACCCTCATTCGATTAAAGGGGTGGCGGGGAACGCCGGAATGCGAGAGGATTGTGGCGGCTTCGCCGCGGTCTGTAAAAGGCGTGCAAATTAGGCGTGCAATTAACCGGTTATTTTAGGCGCAGTTATCTGCATTCGGTTGCACACTTACTTCATTCGCGCTGCTCTGCCAATTTCTCATAATCCTTTTAGAGTGAGGAGGTAACGATGGATTTATCGTGCTGAGTTCCCGACTGTCAAATCAGGTTCAAGTCCTGAGCGGGGTACTTTTTGAGGCGTGGAAGAATCCGGGACGGTGAGCGGCCTGGATGGCATGAAACCAGCATCGCAAGTCAGGCATGTGCCCTGAAAT
This sequence comes from Verrucomicrobiales bacterium, assembly GCA_036262875.1. Classification (GTDB taxonomy): domain Bacteria; phylum Verrucomicrobiota; class Verrucomicrobiia; order Verrucomicrobiales; family V1-33; genus V1-33. The sequence goes on along the minus strand of DATAIE010000198.1, from coordinate 3,112 downwards.
GCCGGTCGATCCGCTTCCCGACGGGAAGCCCATGTCCGAAGCAAAAGTGACAGTCGGCGGGAGACTGCTGCATACCGGAGAGGCCTTCATTACTGCCGACCGCTCAGGAGGGTGGTTCGCCCCGACCGACGACAGTGCGGGGGAAATTCCCCGGAATGGCGCGACTCTTACGATGTGGGGCAATCACGATCCCATTCCCATGCTGAATGTGGTGCGCAGCGACTCGGACGATGGTGTAAAATACCGGTTCGCGATGATCGCGGAGAAGCCTTGATCAAGGGACCGGCTGCGTTCGCGCTGTGGCTGCGGGCTTTCTGTCCGGTGGAGTCTGAACACAGATCGCGGGAGACTGACTCCTGCCTGCTTCCCTGACGCTGTCCGCAAAATCCCTGTCACTGTTGATCCTGTTTTGCAGCCACCTCCATCCGCGAAGAATGGCCCAGCCGAGGATGGCGGCGGATGCAACCAACCGGACTGTTTCGGTCACCGCGGGATTCAGGAGGGCACCCATCGCCATGCCTCTCAATCGCTCCGGTTTCTTCACGGCGCAAAGGGGAAAGCGCCCCCGGGACTTCGAACGAAGAGGAAACATCGCGGTCATCAGAATGATGAATCCGCCGGGATTCCCGTTGCCAAGCCGGGCGGCGGAGGCAGACTGCGCGCCTTTTTCCGCCATGTCCGCCGTTCCGTTACAACCTTCGTTTGAGGAGTTCCAGACTCTTGCCGCTCAGGGAAACCTGATCCCGGTATGGGCGGAACTGACGGCTGACTATGAGACGCCGCTTTCGGCGTTTGAGAAGATCGAGGATGGAGCCCCGCGATTTTTGTTTGAGAGCGCGGAAACGACCGGCTTTTCCGGGCGGTATTCCTTTATGGGCGCCCACCCTCGGGCGGTGATCACGGCGCGGGGCCGGCAGGTGGAGGTGAAGTTTCGCGACGGTGCAGCCGAGACGTTTGAGACCAGGGGCGATCCGCTCAGTGATTTGGAGGAAATCATGACGAAGTTCAGGCCGGTGGCGCAGCCGAGGCTGCCGGTGTTCAACGGGGGAGCCGTGGGGTTCCTGACCTATGACATGGTGCGCTTTTTCGAGCCGACAGTGCCGCCGGCACCGAAGGATGAACTGGGCCTGCCGGAGATGGTCTTTCTCATCGCGGACAGCGTGGTCATTTTCGATCACCGTTACCGGCTCATGCAGGTGGTGGCGAATGCCAGCCTGACCGATTTTCCGGATGTTCGCGCTGCCTATGATGATGCCGGCCGGCGGATTCATGAAATGATCGAGCGGCTCAACCGCCCGCTGCATGTGAAGCCGATGGCCGCAGCACCCGCCACGACCCCGGAGACAGCGGTCAGTAATACGACGCGGGAGGAATATCTGGAGATGGTGGAGAAGGCGAAGGAATACATTCGGGCCGGGGATATTTTCCAGGTCGTGCCGAGCCAGCGGTTCGAAGTGCCCTATGGCGGACGCCCGATCGAGCTCTTCCGCGCGCTGCGGCACGTGAATCCTTCGCCCTACATGTTCTGCCTGGAATTCGGGGACTTCTCGCTGGTCGGCAGCAGTCCGGAGGTGCACGTTCGCTGCATGAAGGGGCGGGTGGACATTCGCCCCATTGCCGGAACGCGGTGGAGAGGTAAAACGGTGGAGGAGGATGACGCTCTGGCCGCCGAACTCCTTGCGGACGAAAAGGAGCGCGCGGAGCACATTATGCTCGTGGATTTGGCACGCAACGATGTGGGCCGGGTGAGCACCTACGCCACGGTGCAGGTGTCCGATCTCATGACGATCGAGCGTTACAGCCATGTGATGCACATCGTGACCAACGTGCACGGCCAACTCGCTCCGGATAAAAGTGCCTACGATGTAATGCGCGCGACCTTCCCCGCAGGAACCGTCAGCGGCTCTCCCAAGGTGCGCGCCATGCAGGTGATCAACGAACTCGAGAAGAGCAAACGTTGCGCCTACGCGGGTGCCGTGGGGTACTTTGGATTCGATGGAAACCTGGATTCCTGCATTGCCCTCCGCACAGTGGTGCTCCGTCACGGGAAGGCCTACGTGCAGGCCGGTGCGGGTATCGTGGCCGACAGCGTGCCGGAAAGCGAATATACGGAGACGGTGAACAAGGCGGCGGCCGCGCTGAGGGCGGTCGAGCGGGCGAGCAGGCTGTGAGGAATGACGAAATCAGAAACCAGAAATCCGAAGCAATGCCGAATTTCGAATGACGAACCGGGCGAAGGCGTGAATATAGCCATTCAGGCTTCTGATTTCTGATTTCTCATTCCTTCCCCGCATCCATCGTTTACTTCCCAACTTGCCCTCTCCCATGCCCTCCAAACCCAAACACTTCCACTTCACCGGCATCTGCGGCACCGCCATGGGCGCGGTGGCTGCGGCCATGAAGGAACGCGGCTTCAAGATCACCGGGAGCGACAGCGCAGTGTATCCGCCGATTTCCACGTTTTTGGAGGAGAGGAAGATCAGCATCGAGAAGGGATACCGGGCGGCGAATATTCCGCCCAAGGCAGACACGATCGTCATCGGCAATGCGATCTCGCGGGGGAATGAGGAACTGGAGGAGGTGTTGAACCGCAAGCTCCGCTACGTTTCCATGCCGGAGGTGCTGAAGGAGTATTTCCTGCGCGGAAAAAGGAATTTCGTGGTCACAGGGACACACGGAAAAACGACGACTACGTCCCTGCTCACGTGGCTCCTGCACGAAGGAGGAAAGGACCCAAGCTATCTGATCGGCGGCGTGCCGCGGAACTTCGACGGAGGCGCGAAGTTCACGGACAGCGATTTCTTCGTGCTGGAGGGCGACGAATACGACACTGCTTTTTTCGACAAGCGGTCGAAGTTCCTGCACTACCTTCCGGAAGCCGTGATCGTGAACAACATCGAGTTCGATCACGCCGATATTTTTGACAATCTGGACGCGATCAAAAAGAGCTTCCGGCTGCTGCTGCGCCTCGTGCCGCGGAACGGCATCATCTTTGCGAATGGAGATGACGAGAATGTCAGGGAGGTGATCCAGAATGCCCCTGCGCCGGTCCTGAAAGTGGGATTTGGGCAGGACAATGACCGGCGGATCACAGATATCGCCTATCATGACG
>DATAIE010000197.1:0-5902 GCA_036262875.1 Verrucomicrobiales bacterium | reverse complement strand
GTGCGGGCTTTTCTTCAGCCATATGGCCGCCGCCGCGATAGACGAAACCCTCGTGCCCCCCATTCGTGAGGCCATCAACGGAGCCGTGAAGGAGCATCAGATTCCGGGTGCTGTTCTCTGGATGGAAAGCGGCAATGCCGTCTGCGAGGCCTTTGGCAACCGCATGGTGGACCCGCGCATCGAGGCCATGACGAAGGACACGATCTTCGATGCTGCCTCCCTCACGAAGGTCCTCGCCACCGCGCCCAGCATTATGATCCTCATCCAGGAGGGAAAGTTGAAACTGGAAACCCCGGTATGCAGCGTCATCCCGGAGTTCACCGGCGGCGGCAAGGAAACGGTGACCATCAAGCACCTTCTTACGCACACCAGCGGTACGCGCTCCGGCATTCCGCGCGAGCACCTTGGGAAGTCTTATCAGGAGGGGATCGCGGCCGCCGTCGCGGAGCCGCTCAAAAATCCCGTGGGCTTCCGCTTTCTCTACAGTGACATCAACTTCATCCTGCTCGGCGAAGTGGTGCGCAAGGTCAGTGGCAGCCGCATCGATGATTTCGCGGCGGAGCGCATTTTCAGACCCCTTGGCATGACGGATACAGGCTACCGCCCGTCGAAAAAGAAGATGGACCGCATCGCCCCCACCACCCGCGAACCGGACGGTCTCGTGCAGGGAGTGGTGCACGACCCCACCAGCCGCAGCATGGGCGGGGTGGCCGGACATGCCGGCGTCTTCACCACTGCAAAAGACATCGCCATCTACTGCCGCATGATGCTTAACGGCGGGAAGTCAGCCTCCGGCAAAAAGATCCTGACGCCTGCCACGGTCAAACTGATGACCCAGCCAATCACGCTGCCCGGCGGTGTGGTGCGGGGCCTGGGCTGGGATATCGCCAGTTATTATTCGGACATCAAAGGCGACGTCTTCGGACCACGTTCCTATGGCCACACCGGCTGGACCGGCACCGCTTTTTGGATCGATCCCCAGGCACGCGCCTTCGTCATCCTGCTCACGAACCGCAACCACCCCACCGAAGCCGGAGCCACCCGCGAACTGCGGGCCAAAGTCAGCACCCTGGCTGCGACGGCCATGGGCTTGAAGAAGAAGACCACCGCCGCCGTGCGCGCCAAATCCCGCCCGATGCGCCTCTGCCGTGTCCGCAACGGGATCGATGTCCTCGAAGCTCACGGCTTCGCCGAATTGAAAGGACTTCGCGTCGGACTCATTACCAATCACACCGGCCTCAACCTCGCGGGTAAAACCACCATCGACCTCCTCGCGAAAGCGCCCGGCGTGAAGCTCGTCTCGCTCTTCAGTCCGGAGCACGGCATTCGCGGCGCGGAGGATCGCGACGGCATCAGCGACAGCGTGGACACCGCCACCGGCCTGCCCGTTCACAGCCTCTACGGTAAAACACGGCGGCCCCTGCCCGCGCAACTCAAGGAACTCGACGCCCTCGTTTTTGACATTCAGGACATCGGCTGCCGCTTCTATACGTACATTTCCACGATGCTAGAATGCATGACCGCCGCGGAGGAGGCGGGACGCCGGTTCTTCGTGCTCGACCGCATCAACCCCATCAACGGCATCACCGTGGACGGCCCGCTCTCCCAGGGCGCGCCCACATTCGTCGCCTGCCATCCTCTGCCCCTCCGCCACGGCATGACCGTGGGCGAACTGGCGAGACTTTTCACGGACGACAAGCATTTGAAACTCCAACTGACCGTCATTCCCGTGGAGGGGTGGGACCGCCGCAAAGATCTCGCCGCCAACGGAGTCAAATGGGTGAACCCCTCTCCCAACATGCGCAGCCTGGATGCCGCCACACTGTATCCCGGAGTCGCTCTCATGGAATTCTGCAATGTCTCCGTGGGCCGCGGCACGGAAACACCGTTCCTCGTTTTCGGCGCTCCATGGATCGACGGTGAAAAACTGGCCGGCGCTCTCGAGGCCGAGAAACTCCCGGGCCTGAAGGTGGCCGCCACCCAATTCACGCCTGCCGACCGCACATTCAAAGGCGAGCTGTGCCACGGCGTGCGCTTCACCGTGGAAGACCGTGCGGCCATTCAGACCGTGCGCACCGGCATCGCTCTCGCCACCGCACTGCAACGCCTGCACAGCGACAAGCTCAAGCTGGACCCGATGCAAAAACTGCTCCTTCATCCCGCGGCTCTCGCCTCCATCCGCAAGGGAAGCCCGGTGGACCAGACCCTGTCGCTTTGGGCGGACGGTCTCGCTGACTTCAAAAAACGCCGTACCGCGGCGCTCCTCTATCCGGAATCCTGAGAATGTTCCGTCAGGAGACTCCCGTTTCCGTCCGCCCCTCCCGTCCCCTTCATGCGCCGCCTGCTGATCGCTCTGCTCTTTTGTTGCGCCGCCTTCATCACCGGGCCTGCGCCTGCCCAGACGCCCGGAACCGCCGACCGCCCGGACGTCAAAACCGGCTACCGCCGCCCGGACCTGAAGGCACCGCTCTTTGACGCCCTGACACTTCCGCTCACGCCCGCGGAGGTGGAAGCCGCGATGCTGCAACTGCTGCTCATTGCCCGCAATCTCCCTGACAGCGCCGCAGTGAATCACCGCCTCCGCGCCCACGCCCTCGCGGTAGCCCTGAGGCTCAATCCCAACGACCGCTCCGCCGTGGTCGCCAACGGCCAGCTGGCCCGCGATGTCACTCCCACTCCCCTTCCGGTGGGCTCTCCTCCCACTCCCGACGGCATCGCACACCGGCTGTTTTCCCTCGCGTTTCCTCTGCTCAGCAATCCGGAGAAATCGGCGAGGGACTTTTCCCTGCTCCTCCTCGACATCGCACGCCGGCTTGATCCCGGCCTCCAGTCCAGAATTTTTCAATTCACCTACGGTGCCACGCCCGAATGGTTCGATTCGCGTTCGACCCCCCTGTTTTTCGAACCCCCGCCCACCTTTCAATTGCTGCAGGCGGAAGTGCAGGTCCTGCTGCCCGGACTTGATAAAGACCGGCTGCGCACAGTCACCGTCAAGGCCACTGCGCGTCCGGCCCCCAAACAAAACGGCCTCAAACTGGTGCTGCCGGAAGCCCTGCGCCGTGAGATCGGCGACCGCGATCCTAAAAAGGAAGCGCTCCGCACAGAAGTGGAGCGGCGCATGATCGCGCTCCGCACCACTCTCCGCCTTCGCCACGAGGTATGGCCGGAAGGCTGGATCGTGGAAGTCACCGTTCCTGACGCCGATGCAAAGGCCCTGCCGCAACTGTTCGCGGGAATCGCGCTTACGATGGACTCCCTCCTGGGAGGAACCAAACTGGAGTCGAACGGTCTCCTCGCTGCGGGAATCGATACCGAAGGAAAACTCCGGCGGGTTCTCCCCGTGGAGGAATTGCTCCCCGCCGCCGCGCTTCTTGACCCGCCTCCGGTCATCGTTCTCCCTTCGGACACAGGCGAGCAGATCGATGACTGGCTGATTCTGCATTCAGACCAGTGGCCGCAGCTCTTCCGGCTGACCCTTCACAGAGTACCGGCCGTCGCCGATGCCATGGCCCTGCTGACCACCTCACACGCTCCCATGCTGGAGCGGGCACTGACTTCCTTTGCGGAAATTGCCGCCCGTCTCCGGACTTCCTCCGAGCCCCTGACAGAATTGCGCCGCCCGGAAACCATCGCGGCACTGCGGCAGATTCTTGCATGGCACCCGCAACATCTCAGTGCGGCGGCACTGCTCCGTGTCGCGAGCGGAGGGGCGCCTTCACTCACCATCAACGGCTCGCTCCTCCACATCGACCGTCTGGCCCTCTGTGTTCTCAGCACCGACCGCCAAAAGTTCCCTCTTCACCTCCCGCGCCCCAAATTTGAAAAGTCGGACTTCGGCAAGGCCGGCGACGCTGTCTCGACGGCCATGAAGGTCATCCACCCTGCAGTCCGCACCTACGCCGAGCAGGTGATCACTCTCGCCCGCATGCTGGACCGCGCCGCGGGACACTGGAATGCCTACCTGAAAAAAGGCGGCCCGCCCGACCCCCCGGAAATCAGCCGGCAGCGAAACCGCGCCGCCGAAGTGAGGACCGCCATCCACAAGCCGTAAACGCAGGGATCGGATCACGTCCACGGGGCGCGATGCAGCAGCACCAGTCCCGGCAGCACCGGGCGAAAACCGCAACTTCCGGTCACGCCTCAGTTCCGGCGACGGCGCATCAGCAGCGTCAGCGATCCCAGAGCGCCCAGCAGAGAAACGCCGGGTTCCGGCACCGCTGAGCCGTAGACATCGAGCTCCGCCAAACCGGCATATCCGTTCTCGGTCGCGTTGAAGTCGATCCGGATATCGTCCACTCCGGTGAGGAAGAACGGAACGCTGCCGTCCGTGATGACCGCGCGGTTGGCCGACTGAGTTGACCCGACGATTGCCGGATTAAAATTGGCCGTCGGCAGCGCGGTGAAGGTGGAGCTTCCCACCAGAGAGTAGAAAATCGTGAAGCTCAGTTGATCCCGGCCATTGTCATTCCACCCACCCAGCACCGTGATGTTGGAGATAGCATAGCCTGTCGCATTTGCTCCAAGGTTATACGAAAGAGATGTCCCCCCGGTATTGCCTACCGTGGCAAAAATAGTATGACCGTCCGCCGGCTGATCGCCTGTGCGGATCTGGCCAAAAGAGCCATCTGTGACCACCGCGCTTCCGCCGGCCTGTTCAAGGTTGAACGTGCCCGAAGAGGCGGTGGGAGCCTTTCCGTTGATCAAGTCCGTGCTGGAAACCGCATAAGACGGAGTGAACAGAGAACCGGACACCCCTGTGCCGAGCTCATTCGTATAAGTGATCGTGACCGCGGCTTTGGACGTAGCGGCAAGCAGAAGGAGGAACGATGGCAGGGCGAGGAGTCTCATGTTAATAACGATCACATCAGTCCTTCATCCGGTCCATTCGAATTGCCTCCCCAATTCCAGGTAGTCCTTCTCTTCTCTTCCGGAGAACAGCGGAAAACCGTCTCCCGCCAGGCATTGTTCAGCAAATCCGGCGGACCAACGGTTTCCTCTGCCTGCGCCCCGCACTGGATAAACAGGCCATCCCGGCGGACGAATGGGTTTCGCGGAAGGTTGGAATGAAGAGGCGGCCAAAATTCTTCATAACCCTGATGTTTGGCCGCGCAACCTCCTGGTTTTTCTTCTCTTAAATAATTACCTTATAAGTCGATTTTCGGACCCCTTTTCTATCAAATATAACACCCGGATTTTTGTGAATTCTCAATTCTGTAATCAGAACGCACGGAGAGAGGATTTTCCGAATCAAATCCCCGTCAGCACTCCGGGAAACCGACATTCATCACGATCCCTGCCGAAAATCAAATAACGCACAACTAACCGTTAGTTTCAATACAAAGTAGGGTGAACACCCACCCGTTTTGAGGGCTTGTACAACGACTTTGATTTTGACAGTTATTATAACGCATGGGAGCGTTCGCGGCGGCCGATGAAGCTGTTAGTTAAAACCTTGAGGACTTCAAAATGAATTTTACGCCAACACCACCGATGTCCGAAGGGAGAGTGCGCAAACCTTATCAGGTATCCGGCCCGGTCCTCGCCGCGACACACACTCCCGCCGGCCATTTCCAGCAATACACGAGTCGCGATTACGCGATATCCGATCCGGAATGCGAACGCGTCCCCAAGCGCGCCCGGCTGATTACCAGAAGGCATACCACAGGCTCTATCCGCAGGCGGTTTTCCCGCTAACCGCCAGCGTCCAATGACACATACGCCATGGTCATTATCCGCCCCGCCACCGCGGGCGACCACATTCCCGCCGCTGCGCCACTGATCCTGACTTCAGGCCGGGACTGAGCTTCTCCGGGAGCCGTTGCCGCCCCAAGACACCCATACCGCCGCATCATGCTCCTGAACCAATACAATCAACTATAAAGTAATACTTTCAAGGTCTCCT
>DATAIE010000196.1:0-3120 GCA_036262875.1 Verrucomicrobiales bacterium | reverse complement strand
GAGTGGCCCTCCGCCGCCGGTCAGCCGCCGGAAGGCATCCGGAAACTGCGCGGTCACGTTACTCTCCCGAGAAGTGGCGGCCTCGAGAGCGTTCTGGTGGATGGCGTGGTGTCTCTCAATCAGATGCCGGACCTCAACCTCGAGAAGGTCGTCTGGAAGCTCAACGGACGGAGTCTGGATATCAGCGGCGGGTCCATTCGTTACGGCGGCCGGGCGAAAATTACGTTCTCCGGCCATGCGGACCTCGTCACGGACGGAGCCGTGGACCTCAAGGCGGACTTCGTAGCCACCCCGCTCCAGATGCTCATTCCCCCGCAATGGCATGAGGCGGTGCTCGGCATGTTCTCCGCGGAAAAAGCCACTTTCCACGCCAACTTTGGCAAGGGGCCGGAGCGTGTTCTGGAGGGCGATTTCAAGGTCACCGGCGCGATCCTCCAGGGCTTCCTGTTTATGAGCAAAATCGCAGACGCCCTGCGCCGCCCGGAAATCGCCAAGCCGGAGTTTCCGGAGCTCAAAGGACACTTCCGGTGGTCCCCCTCCAAAGGACTGGAACTGACCGGTCTCTCCGGAGAGCGGGAAGACCTGTTGCGTATCGCAGGGGATGTTTCGGTGAGCAGCACGGGTGCCGTAAAAGGGCGTCTCAAGATGTCGGCGAACGGCAATGCGCTCCGTGCCGCCGGTCCCACTGCTCCCGCGCTTTTCGGTCCGGTCGTGGATGACTGGGCACCCGTGGAATTCAACCTTACCGGCACGGCCAAGGCGATCATGGATGACATCAAGCCGGGGAACGGAGCCCCCACCGCGGATGAGGTCCCCGCACCCAACGGAGTGTCTCCCCAGGAGTCTCCCGGCACGCCTGCTCCCGCTCCGCCGCCTCCGCCGGACCGCAAACGCATCCGGACCAACGAGGAAATCGAAAAGGAGTTCAACGATCTGATCCCCAACAAAAACAAAACGCCTGCTCCCCGCTGAGGATGCCGTCGGGAGGCGGGCTGCACTGACGGTAATGCCGTGGACCTTTTTCCTCCCAGCCCCCAGGCCTCCGGTGCGGGCACCGATGCGGAGAAAATCCTGACGGTCTCGCAGGTGACGCGTCAGGTGAAGGACGTGCTGGAAAGCCGCGTGGGGTCCGTGTGGGTGCAGGGAGAGATCAGCAACTACCGCCGCCAGACGAGCGGTCACCATTATTTCAAGCTGAAGGATGCCGGGGCACAGTTGAGCTGTGTACTCTTCAAAGGCAGTGCGCAGTTTGTCCGGGCGCCGCTCGCGGACGGGCTCATGGTCCAGGTATTCGGGGGTATTACGGTGTATGAGGCCCGGGGGCAGTATCAGATGCTGGTGAAGAAAGTGCAGGCCGCGGGGCAGGGGGCGCTCCAGGCGAAGTTTGAGGAGTTGAAGCGGCGGCTGGCGGCGGAGGGTCTCTTTGAGACGGAGGAAAAGCAGAGCATTCCGCGGTTTCCCCGCACCGTGGCTATCGTCACGTCTCCCACCGGCGCGGCGCTGCAGGATATGCTCAATATTCTCGCGCGCCGCGCGCCTTACCTGCGCGTGCTCATCGCTCCCGTGCGCGTGCAGGGCATTGGCGCGGAGCACGAGATCGCCGCTGCGCTGCGGCTGCTGGAAGCGGAGAGCGGGCGCTCCCTGCCGCCCATCGATACCGTGGTCCTGGCGCGCGGCGGCGGCAGTCTGGAGGACCTGTGGTGCTTCAATGAGGAAGTGGTGGCCCGCGCCATCTTTGCCTGCCCGCTGCCGGTGATCAGTGCCGTGGGACACGAGATCGACTTTACCATCGCCGACTTTACCGCGGACCTGCGGGCTCCCACGCCCAGCGCCGCCGCGGAACTTCTCGCTCCCGACAGCGCCGAGCTGCTGGCGATGCTCACTCAGCAAGGGCTGCGTATGCAGCGCCGCGTGCAGCAGGCTCTGGAAACGGCGCGCCGCGTCCTCGACCTCACGGGCCGTGCCGCCGTCCTGCGCGATGCCGAGCGCCTCCTGCTTCCGTGGCGTCAGCACGTCGATGGCCTCGAGGATTCGTTGAAAGACCTCACCGCCGGAGCTCTCCAGGAGCGCGCTGCGACGGTGCAGCAGTGGCAACACCGGTTGGAGTTGAAGCGCCCGGACCGCGTGCTCGCGGAGCGCACCGCCACCCTCCGGATGCTGCGGGAGCGCCTGCATTCCCGCGCCGCTGCCGCCATGGAGCGCCTGCGCGCCGCTCTCGATCAAAAGGCCGGCCTCCTCCGCACCCTCGGCCCGGAGGCCACGCTGGAACGCGGCTTCACCTGCACCCTCGACGCCGCCGGCCGCGTCGTGCGCGAAGCCTCGCAACTCCAGCCCGGCCAGGAATTCGAGACCCGTTTCCGCAAAGGCCGCGTCCGGGGCACCGTCAGGGAAGTCACCGAAGACTGAGTGGTGTTAGGTGCGGAGCTTTCAGTCCGGTGGAGCGAGACTCTGTCGAGCCGAAGATAAGAGCGGAGGGAGCCGTATACCGTCTTCCATGTGACGCACAAGGTAATAGCCTTCATATCGTTACGCAGACCGCTGCGAAGGCAAAACGTGTCTCTCACGGGTGCATGCTCCGTCACGGTTTTTGCTCCGCGCCCCCTTCGCCCTCTTATCTTCGGCTCGACGGAGTCTCGCCCCACCGGACTGAAAGCTCCGCGCCTCAGGCTTCGCGCGCCGCGCTGCGCCTTTGAAGGGTGATCCCTTTTGTATCCGGGCTCCGGCTCTGAAAACAAGCAGCCCCGTCCGGCGGGTCCTGTTTGGCTCCGGGACAGGGAAAGGCGATTGGCTGGCGTGGCCAGAGGGATCAACCGCTCAGGGGTAAAAAACGTCCGGCTCGCGCCTTTCGGTGCGGGCCGGTGTCTGAACCTGTCGTCGTTTGATTACTCGTTCGATTTCAGATTCGGCTGTAAGAGATGCAGCGGGTGTGCCAGCAGGGGTGGACCGGGTTGCCGGGAAGGAATCGGGAGAGGCGCTCTGTTTTGGTTGCGAATCGCAGGCGGGACGTTGCGAATTGCGATGAGCGTTGGCTTATCGACGGCTCGACGGAGTCTCGCCCCACCTTGGGAGAGCTCCGCGCTGGATGTTCGCGTGCCGGCGTTACTCGCTGGCTGCCCCCGT
>DATAIE010000195.1:0-10626 GCA_036262875.1 Verrucomicrobiales bacterium | reverse complement strand
CGAAATTCAATCAGCCCTTTCACCGGATCTTTGATGGAGGACACCCCGCGAAAGTTGTCCGGGCCGCGCCACGTCCCCTCCCAGATTTCCGGATCAAGCTTTGCCGCCTTGTCTCCCGCGGGCTGTTTCACAGTCACCGTGCTGCAACCCGTAAAGGTGGCCACGGAGAGTCCGCATACGAAACAGGCGAGGCGAAAGGTGACGAATCTCATGCGCTCAAGATGAATGCCGGCGGGTGAATTGCAAGCCCAGTTGCTAAAATATTAGCAAAAATGGACGCTCCGGTTGGGAATTTTCCTGTGACGGCTCCATCGTAACATGCTTGAGGTGACGCTATGCTGACGATTGAAATCTGCGTGGACTCCCTCGCCTCCGTGTATGCCTGTACGGAAGGCGGTGTTGACCGTATCGAACTGTGTGCCGGGCTCGTGGAGGGCGGGACCACTCCATCCGCCGGCTTTCTCAAAGAGGCCCGGCGCATTTTTCCGGGAAGAATTATGATGATGATTCGCCCGCGCGGCGGTGACTTTCTTTATTCTCCGGGTGAAGTGGACATCCTGTGCCAGGACATCCGTATCGCGCGCGAGGGCGGAGCCGATGGTGTCGTTTTTGGCTGTCTTACGGCGTCGGGTGACATCGACCAGAAGATCACCGGGCGGCTTGTGAAAGAGGCCGCCGACATGGACATCACCTTTCACCGGGCCTTCGATGTCAGCCGCGATCCCGCGGCTTCGCTGGAGAGTTTGATCTCTCTTGGAATTCCCCGCGTTCTCACGAGTGGCGGCCGTCCGTCCGTGCCCGAAGGTCTGGACGTCATCGCAGCGCTGGTGCGCCAGTCTGCGGGCCGTATCACGATTCTCCCGGGCGGTGGAATCCGTGCAGAATCGGTGGGAGGGATCGTGGCCGCGACCGGTGTCACGGAGTGCCACCTGTCGGCCCGCAGTCCCGTCGAAAGTGGCATGGTGCATCGCCGTCCTGACATTCCCATGGGGGCGACGGCGGTTCCGGGTGAATACGAACAAAAGGTCGCCGACGCTTCGCTCATTCGTCTTGCCAAAGCGTCATAGGCTCTACTGAACCAGGAACGCCAGCAAGTCCGCTAGTTGGTTGTCGTTCCACGCGGCTTCCAGTCCTTCCGGCATGAGGGAGCGGTTTGAACGGTCCAGTTTTTTGATCTGGCTGCGCTGGAGTATCTTTTCGGTGCCGCCGGGCATGAGGATGCGCAGAGTCGTTGCGGATTCCTCTGCGAGAATCCCCGCGAAGGTTTCGCCGGTTTCTGTGGCCGCCACGGCGGTGAAAAACCGGGGAGCCACTTCTCTGTTAGGATCGAGCACATGCAGCAGGAGAGTGGGCTTGCCGAGATTGCGGAAGCTGATCCGGTCCGGCCCGACGGCGGCCCCGTCCTTCCCGTCGCGGTGGCAGGTGGCGCAGACCTGGAGAAACAGGGCACGTCCTTTGGCGGCATCACCGTCGATCTTCAGCGCGCCCTGACGGGCTTCGATGACTGCCTGACGGTTGGCGGCGGGCGGCGGCAGGAGTTTCATCGCCAGCGCTTTAATCTCCGCGCCATAGACGCGCCGCAACTGGTCTGCGAGGTGAGAGGGGATTTCCTGGGCGGGAATCTTCGAGCCCTCGACTGCTTTCAGAAGCTGACGTGCACCTGCGGCAGAGCCGGCGAGTTTTTCGAGTGCGGCGTTGCGGACCGCGGACGGTTGCGATTCCCACGTCTCCAACACCTGGCCCGCCATGGACGGAACATAGCGAAGCGCCGCTGCGCGAACCGCGGGCGGCTGGCCGGCGGCGAGAGCCACCGCCTCAAGGTCCTTTGCGTTTCCGCGTGAGAGAGCGTCCACGGCTGCGAGCCGCAGCGATTCGGCAGTGTCTGGATTGATGAGCCACTGACGGGCGGTCGTGAGCAGTTCCGGCGGCAGCGGTATCTCCAGGAATGCCGCCAGTTGCATGGAGGCCAGCGCTCCGCGACCGGCGCTGACTTTTTGGAAGAGCACCGCCGCCTCTTCGCGGGTGGCCAGCGCGTGGCGTGCGAGTTCCGGCAGCAACCCTGGTTTCCAACCGTCCGCACTGGTTTTGTCAGGCAAATGGAAGAAGCTGTCCATCTGTGCGCGGGCCGTTGCGTTGCCGCGACCGGCTTCCAGTGCCGTGTGAATAGCGGCCCGTGCCGCGCGTTCGGCTTCCGGCAGGGAGGGCGGCGGCATGGTATTCAGCGGGCTTTTGCGCGCATGAAGCAGCCGGGAGGCGGTGGCCGTGTGCCAGTTTGTGTCCGGCGGCAGCGCGGCGAGTTCCGCGTCTTTCAATCCACTCAACTTTGGCCAGGGCTTGCGCACGAACCGCTCCGGCACCACGCGCCAAATGCGTCCTTTGTCATTCCCGCTGTTCAAATCCAGATGCTTCTTGATTGCCGGCGGCAGTGAATCCGGATGCTCGATGTCTTCGCGGTACATGTCGGCAATATAGAGTCCCCCATCCGGCCCGGTGGCAAAGGCGACCGGACGAAACCAGTTGTCAGGACTTGCCAGGAACTCGCTGTGCTCTTCCCCATTTCCGCGCCGGGCCACCGGACCGTTCGGGGTCCATTCAATGTTTTTCCGGTGGACGAGATTGGAGCCGACATCGCCTGCAAAGGCAGAGCCGCGGCAGACAAGGCCCCCGGAAATATGCACACCGCTGGCGGAGGTAAAATAGCCGCTCGACCGTCCGCCTCCTTCGACGATGCCCGGCACCAGACCGCTGGCCCTCCAGCGGGTGCGCACCACCCGCCACGGTTCCTCCGCGCTGATGCGAAAGACCTCCGCCGCCGGGCCATCCAGCGGAATGCTCACCAGCGCTGCGGGAAGGGGGAACGGACTGGCCACCGCGGAATCACGCCGTGTATAGGCGCACCACAGAAGATGGCTGCTGTTTGAGCAAACATACTTCTCGCCGTATTCGTCAAATGTCAGGCCGAACTGGGCGGTGCCTGTCTCCGCGCGAAAATCCAGCGTGAGCGGATCGAAGGAGAAATCCGCACCGTCCACGTTCACTGCGCCGCCCTGAGGTTTGCCATCCACCACTCTTTCCACCTTCCCGCCGTTTCCTGCGGCGGCACCATGGATGCGCCGGTCCGGCCCCCACGCAAAACTGTTCAGCAGCGCCTGCACATTCAGTTTTGTGCGTCCCGCACCGAAGCCGGTGAAGACCACGCGCCGTTCATCGGCGACGCCGTCTCCTGTGGTGTCTTTGGCATAAAAGATGTCAGGCGAGGCACCCACAAAGACGCCTCCGTCCCAGCAGGCGATGGCAGTGGCCCAGGGGAGGCCATCCATGAAGACGGTGCTGTGCTCGAATCTGCCGTCTCCATCCCGGTCCTCCAGCCTGCGGACGCGTGAGAGCTTTTCATTTCGCCGCTCGGAGTAGTCGATCATCTCGACGACGTAGAGGACGGAATTCTCATCGAAGGCCATGGCGACCGGGTCCGCCACTTCAGGTTCGCAGGCGGCGAGTTCGATACGAAAGCCGGGTCGGATTTTGAAGGAGGCCAGTGCTTTTTCGGGAGTCATCGGAGGAACGCGCGGCAGCTCGCCGGCATTCACTTCCGGCTCTGCCGCGGACGCCGCCATGGAGGACGACAGCAGAGGCACGCACAGGAAAAGGGGGCTGAAACGGGAAGGCATCGTGAACTCATAAGCGAGACCCCGTGGCCTGCGCATACCCACATGTGCGGAGCACCCGCAAGTTGTCGCACTCCCCGCAAGCGGTAACGCAGGGCAACCCGTTCAAACGATGCACCTCAACCCGCCCCTTTGCCGCCGCGCCTTCCTGGCATTTTTTGTCCTCGCTGGTTTGTTCCAGTCTGTTGTTAGCGGGCAGAGTCCGCCGGCAGCGCCCGCTCCGTTGAAGCTGAGCACGTTTGATGTCGATGCCACGCCTTCCCGCGGCAGCCAGTTGGCCTATGATCCTATGAGAGAGGCGGGAGAACTCACGCTGCGGTGCCGGGGAATCGTCCTGTCCGGAATGGACAAGCCGATCGTTCTTTGTGCCGTGGACTGGATTGGAATTGCGAATGGCGCCCACGCCGCCTTTTGCGAATCTCTGGCGGAAGCCGCCGGAACGACGTCGGATCGCGTGGCGGTGCACACGCTTCATCAGCACGACGCCCCGCTGGCGGATTTTTCGGCGGAGGAGATTTTGCGGAGCCGGAACCGGGAGACTAAAATTTCGGAGGCCACCTTTGTCCGCGATGTCATCGGACGCGCGGCGAAAGCGCTGCGCGACGGTATGGCAAAGGCCGAAACGGTGACGCACGCCGGTTACGGGACCGCCGATGTCAAAGAGGTGGCATCCAGCCGGCGCATTTATGGGCCCGACGGAAAGGTGCGCGCGTTCCGGTCCACGGCGACGAAGGATGCGGCCCTCCGCGCGGAACCTGTCGGCGTGATCGACGCTGCGGCGAGTGTCATCGGATTCTGGCACGAAGACAAACCCATCGCGGTGCTCAGCTATTACGCGACGCATCCGCAGAGCTACTATCGCACGGGAGTGGCAAACCCCGACTTTCCAGGCATCGCCCGGTTTCTCCGGGAGCAGGCGTTGCCGGTATCGCTGCACGTGCATTTCACGGGGGCGGCGGGCAACATTGGAGCCGGGAAATATAACGATGGGAATCCGGCGAACCGGTCGATATTGGCGGGAAGACTGAGCGACGGCCTGGAGCGGGCGTGGAAGGCCGTGGAGAAATTTCCGGTGGCCGCAACAGATGTCACGTGGCGTGTGGAATCGGTGGCGCTGCCGCCCGCGCCTCATCTGAATGAGGCGAAACTAATTGCGGAGATTGAAGGAAAGGAGCCAAAGGCAGGCGACATCCTGGGAGCGGCGATGCAGCTTGCGTGGTTCCGGCGCTGCACTGCGGGAGACAAGATTCCGCTCACGTGTCTCGGGCTGGGAAAAGTCCGTGTCCTCCACATGCCAGGTGAACTCTTTGTGGAGTATCAGCTCGCGGCGAAAAAGATGCGCCCGGATTTGAAGATCGCCATGGCGGCCTACGGTGACTACGGGCCTGGTTATATCGGCACGGAGGTCGCCTATGCAGAGGGTGGATATGAAACGAGGACCACCTCTTCATTCGTGGCACCGCAGGTGGAGGGAGTGATCACCGAAGCCATCCGCAAGCTGCTCAAAGATTGATCCGGGTTATCTGACGGGCTCCCGGTCCAGGCGCGCATCTTTCATAGAGAGCGGGTCTCCCAGCGGTTCAATGTGGGTAATCACATTCAGCCGCGGGACCGCCGCGCGAAGTTCAAGCTCAAGGTCCTCAGCCCTGTCGTGTGCCTGAGTGACGCTCCACGTTCCCGGCACGAGCAGGTGCAGCGACATAAAGCAGCGGGCACCGGCGCGCCGGGTGCGGAGGGCATGATATTGCAACCCTTCACCATCGAGCCGGGCCAGGATGGATTTGATCGTGCTCAGGTCCTCCTCCGGCAGCGCGGTGTCCATCAATCCGAGCGCGCTGTGATGCACCAGTTTTACGCCTGTGCCGACAATGTGTCCGGCGAGAAGCAGACCAAACGCCGGGTCCAGCCATTGCCATCCCGTGAGCACGACGGCAGCCACAGCGGCCAGCGTGGCGACGCTCGTCCAGACGTCCGTCATGAGATGTTTTCCATCGGCCTCCAGAGCAGGGGAATGACGGTTCCGGGCGACACGAATGAGGACTCTCGCCACGGCAAGATTTACGGTGGAGGCGACGGCTGAGACGGCGAGACCCGGCCCCACCCCCTGCAGTGACTGAGGATGAAAAAAACGATCGATCGCCGCCCAGCCGATTCCCGCCGCGGCAGCGATGATGAGCGTGCCCTCCACGGCGCTCGCAAAGTACTCCGCCTTCGAATGGCCGTAGGCGTGTTCCTCATCCGCAGGCCTGGCGGCGACGGTCAGTGAAGCGACCGCGAAAAAGGCCGCCGCCAGATTCGCAAGGGATTCAAGAGCGTCCGACAGCATGCTCACGGAGCCCGTCATATACCACGCCGCCAGCTTCAGCAGCAGCGTGAAGATCGCGGCAGCCACCGACAGCCACGCATAGCGGGTGAGCGGGACCGGAGTGCTGGAAGGGGCGGATGACACGGAGTGGTCCGTTCCATGGACACGGATTGTCCTTCCCGCCAGCGAAACCGGTGTCACTGCGAAACAGGACACGCCTTCCGGCGGCATTCCTTCAAGTAGTGCAGCGCGCTGACCTGGCCTTCGATTTCCCGCTCGTTTTTGTAGACCGGATCGTGATAGCCCTCGATGTCGATGCTGCCTGTGTATCCATGCGCGTGGAGCACACGCAGGATGTCCGTCCAGTCGATGTCACCAAAGCCTGGCATCCGGTGCCATGCGAACCGCTCCCGGCCAAAGACACCGTGCTTCGCGATGACTTCCGGATGAATGTTCGCATCCTTGCCGTGCAGATGAAAGATGCGCGACGCCCACTTTTTCAACTGCGTCAGAGGGTCGATCAACTGGCACATCTGATGAGCGGGCTCCCATTCGAGACCGAGGCATTCATCGGGCACGGCATCGAACATCAATTCCCACGCATCCGGATTGTGCGCCATGTTCCAGTCACCCCGTTCCCACGTGCCGCCCTGGAGACAGTTTTCGAAAGCGATGCGCACACCGTTGTCCGCGGCCTGGCGGGCCAGTTCGGACCAGACTTCGCGGAATTTGGGAATGCCGGCCTCCACGCTGGTGTCGGGTACCCGACCGGCGAAGCATCCGATGACATTCGTGCCAAACAAACGGGCGGTCTCGATCGCTTCGCGCAGAGCGCGGCGGGATTCCTCACCCACGGCATCCGCGCGCAAAGGATTGCCATAGATGCCCAGTGCGCCGACCACCGTGCCGCTGCCGGAAATGACTTCCTGTATCTGCTCTGCCAGCGGCGCAAGGGCGGGTATTACGTCGCGCTTCAGAGAGAAGCCGATTTGCCAGGATTCAAAACCGTGCGGCAGCAATGCGCGAATGGAATCCGCGGCACCTGTTGCGGCGCGAATGAACGTCCCCAGACGGGGCGTGAGACCAGTGCTCATTTGGCCTCCGGTTTCGTTTCGGGTGCCTTGCCGGCTTCCTCCTTCGATTTCACAGGGTCGGCTTGCGGTGTCAGCACGATCATCTCCGGCTGTCCGTCCACCAGGGGCATGATCGTTTCCAGCAGCTTTTTGGTATGCGGCGTGGCCAGATGGGCTTTCATCTTTTCCAGGCTGGCCCAGCGTTCATAGACCACGAAAGCATTCGCCTCGCCGTTGATCTGGTTGAGTTCATAACGTGAGCAGCCGTCCTCCTTCCGGGTCGGTGGGATGGCCTCAGCGAATGCGGCGATGAACTTTGCGCCTTCCCCCTCTTTGACAGTGGCCCTGACGATGAGGGTGAACTTCTTTTTCGGATTCGTCAGCTTCGCCGCCACGGCTTTGGCGATCGGATGTTCCTCCTCCTGAGCGCGAAGGCCGGTGATTCCGGAAAAAAGGAGAATGGCGGTGAGCAGCGTGATTTTCATGGTTGTTGAGTTTCTCTCCCGATCTCACCCGTTCGCCACGGAAAAAGTACCGTGTTACCGTTTCCCGTCGCGCATTGCGCCGGTCACAGCCCTTTGGTAAAGGTGACCATGAAAAAGGCTGCACTCGTGACCACCCCGCAACTCGTGCCGGGATTTGAAATTCTTTTGAATGGCGCGAAGTTGTGCACAGCCGGCATCGGCGAGGAGGGCGGGCTCACGGTTTTTGTGAACTGCAGGGAGTGCCGCGTTATTGATGGAGCAGCCCGGGACAGTATGAGCCTGTCGGTCGGCGGGTTCATCAGCCGGACCAAACAGCACCTCGGGTGGCCTGGGCGCGACCTTCGACTCGATGATGAAGTCATTATCCGGGTCGTGCAAACTTCCGCGCCAGACAAACCGGTGAAAAAACGGAGAATGAGTGCAGCGCTTGAGCGCCGGGGGAAAGAAAATTACGTTCGCAAAATGGCCGCGGAGTTAGGATGGAAGATTGTAGAGGAGTAGAGCGGTTTATATTATGTTGTAGCCAATTGAAGGGAGCTTCCATCGCGCGGCAACCTCTGAGCGAGGGTGGTCCGAGGCTCCTGCCGAGGCATCGGATTCTCCCGTCTCGCCATGCGTTTTGCGTTTTGGCCGGGAGAACGGTGCTGCCACGACGGGAGGATGGCCATGCAGCAGAATTCAAAGCCTCGGCAGGAGCCTCGGTCCACCCTCGTTTAGAGGCTGCTGCGCGACGGAAATCCTGCTTCAATGGCTATCATTCAATTTGAAACACTCCAGGTCTCGAGGTGACGGGAGGGGATTGATGACACGCTAAGTGTTGACGCCGAATGGGCATCACTTCAAACCGGTCACCGCGCGAAGCGTGTGGTTTTCGCTGTCGCCGATGTAGAGCGTTCCGTCCTTGTCGAAGAAGACGCCGTGCGGCCTGGAGAGTTGACAGGCGGCGGCGGGCCCGTCGGTGCCGGGACCCTTTTTCCCGTTGCCAGCCACCGCATCGATCCGGCCCGTGCGCGGATCGATGACGCGCACGGTGTGGTTTTCGGTGTCGGCCACAAAAACCCGTCCGTCCGGCGCGATGGTGAGACCTTTGGGGCCGGAGAGTTCTGCGGCTTTAGCGGGCCCGCCGTTGCCTTTGAAGCCCGCCTTTCCGGTGCCGGCAACGTGCGTCAACTTTTTGGTCTTCAGGTCGGCGCGGTAGATGGCGTTGCCCTCGCGGAGAGCGATCCACGCATTGCCCTCCCGGTCAAAGTCGATGGTGCGCGGCCCGCTGAGTGGAGTCTCAGGGGTAAAGGCGGCTCCGTCCGGCGTGGACTCCTTCCTCCCGTTGCCACAGACGGTGGTGATCACACCCGTTTTTGTATCGATGGCACGGATGCGGTTGTTACCGATATCGCAGACGTAGAGCTTGCCGTCCGGTCCAAACTGGATGGAAATGGGATCTTTCAACTGGCAGGCGGTCGCGGGGCCGCCGTCTCCACTGAACCCTTTGCTTCCGTTTCCGGCGAAGGTGGAAATCCCGCCGGCCTTTGTGTCCACCCGGCGAATCGTCTGTGTGGACATATCGGAGATGAACAGCGCTCCGTCCGGGCCAAAGCGGATTTCGTGCGGCTGATTCAGTTGCGCTTTCACTGCGGGTCCTCCGTCACCGGAATAACCTGGCGTTCCCGTGCCGGCGATGGTCGTAATGACGCCCTTGTGATCGATGCGGCGCACGACATGGCCGGAAAACTCGCAGACGTAGAGGGCGCCATCCGGACCGCGGGCAATGCCAAAGGGATTGTTCAAGGTGGCGGCTGCCGCCGGACCTCCATCGCCGCTGCTTCCCGCTGTGCCGTTGCCTGCGATCGTTTTGATAGTGCCTGCGGCGTGAAGCGAAGACGCAGCAGCAACGGCTAACAGGGAAACGGAAAAGCGAATCATGCCGGAAAACTCTCCGGCCTGTCCTGCCCCGGCAATCCGGCAGGGAACCCGCAATCAAGTCCCCGCAATGATTCGCGTGGAAACTTCATGCCCCCGGGATGCTTGCGCACCACGGGGGCATTCTAAACGGGCGATTTTGGCTGGCCCGTTCAGGTTATGCTTTTACCAGCGCCTCGCGGAGCACATCGTCCACGGTCTTCACGAAGATGAGCTTCACATTCTTCTTCACTTCGACCGGGATGTCCGGGGTGTCCTTGCGATTGGCCTCGGGAACGAGGATGGTGGTGATGCCGGCGCGCATGGCGGCCAGCGTCTTTTCCTTGAGTCCGCCGATGGGCAGCACCGTTCCGCGCAGACTGATTTCGCCGGTCATGGCGACATCGGACCTTACGGCCTGTTCTGTGTAGAGGCTGGCCAGTGCGGTGAACATGGCGACCCCGGCGCTCGGTCCGTCTTTTGGCACGGCTCCGGCGGGCACGTGCACGTGCACGTCCGATTGCGCGAAGGTGCGCGGCGCGATGCCCAGCGAGTGGCTGCGGCTGCGCACAAGGCTCATGGCCGTTTGGACGGATTCCTTCATCACGTCGCCGAGCTGGCCGGTGAGTTGAGCGGAACCCTTCCCTGGGTAGCGGAGCGCTTCGATGTGCAGGATTTCCCCGCCAACCGGCGTCCATGCCAGGCCCGTCACCACGCCAGGGCGCGGAGTGTCCAGCTTCTCGTCGTGGAGGAATTTCGGGGGGCCGAGGATTTCGGTCACGGCTGCGGCGGTAACGGTCGCGTCGACCTTTTCACCTGAGGCGATGCGCGCCGCTACGGCCCGGCAGAGCGAGGCGACCTGGCGCTCCAGTTCCCGCACACCGGCTTCGCGGGTGTAGTCGGCAACGAGGAGATCCAGCGCTTCGGAGCTGAGTGCAAACTGCTTCACCTTCAACCCGTGTTCCTTCCGTAGCCGGGGAACGAGGTATTTGTTGGCGATCGCCTTCTTCTCGGTGGTCGTGTAGCTGCTCAACTCAATCACCTCCATCCGGTCGCGAAGAGCGGCGGGGATGGTGTCGAGCGAGTTTGCGGTGCCGATGAAGAGCACCCGGCTCAGGTCAAACGGCGTGTCGAGATAGTGATCGGTGAAGGTGTGGTTTTGTGCAGGGTCGAGCACCTCCAGCAGGGCGCTGGAGGGGTCG
>DATAIE010000194.1:0-5103 GCA_036262875.1 Verrucomicrobiales bacterium | reverse complement strand
GCGGCACCTGGTCGCCCCAGAAGTATTCCTGGTGCCCGTTCACCAGCCGCCACGTCCCCCACGAGTCCCCTTTGTCGGCCGGTGGAAAAGGTCCCAGCGGTCCGGCAAGACCGCGGGATATGTCCGCAGCACGTTCATAAGAATAACTGACCCGGAATTTTGGATCGGTATGTGCCTCCGTGCTGCCGATATCGCCCGTGCCCGGGTCCGCGGGATCCCGCAGAGCGGCCTCATCGGGAAGAAAATCAGGGACAAGATCGGAAAGATGATCCGGCCAGTGGTGGTACTTTTTTTCAAAGGCGGTGAGCGCGTTGTGGATGGTCTGGAGCTTTACGGTGGAGGCGGTGATGGCCGTTTCGCCCGGCGGTGCCGCCAAAAGCGGACGCATCAGCAGGAAAAGCAAAACCGGGAGAAGGAAGATGAATTTCATGGCATTGAGTCTGATTCATTGTTTCAGAACGGGCCGGTCCGAAAAATCCGACAGCAAGACTGGCAAAGGTCCGGGGGACCTGCCGGAAAATTCCGCACTTTCGGGGCCGCCGATGATGAAAAAGCGTGCAGTTTCCTGTCCTGTGTCCCTGCGAGGGCTGTCCCGCGATATGAAAGCCTCCTCCATCTTACCCACGATCGCCGTCGCTGCACTTTCCTCGTGCGCATCGTCTCCGGAGCAACCTCATCCTCCTGCGGAATTGGTGATGCGTCCCGGCGACAGTATCACCGCGACCACTGCCGCAGGCACCATTACTATTCGCGCGGATGACGAGCTCACCCGCACTTACACCTGGGAGGGAGGTTCGCGATCCGCGCGCCTCTGGCCGAGAAACGAGAGATGGTACGGAAGCCTGGGAGCGTACTACCCGGGACCGGGAGAGCACTGGCGCGAGCATCATGGTATCACCCGTGGCGTGCTTCAAGAGGGGCAGCAGCATTTCCAAACCAGGGCAGAGGCGCTCGCGTGGCTCCGGAGAATGTGGTACCTCCCGCGATCCGTCTATCGTGACGACGGGCTTTGGGTGCTATTCGCCAAAGTTCCCGAGAGACGCCAGCTCAACGTCGAGGTGTTCCAGGTAGATGTGAAGGGAAGAAAACCAGGATCACTGCCCGGCAGCCGGAACGGAAGCATCCGGGTCGTTCGTGCGCGACCGGCAAAGCCGGCATGATCTTCAGGCGATGATATCGCTGACGACATCCCCGTAGACATCGGTGAGACGGAAGTCCCGACCGGCATAGCGGTAGGTGAGCCGTTTGTGATCCAGGCCCATGAGGTGAAGAATGGTCGCGTGCAGGTCGTGAACATGCACGGGATTCTCCACGGCATTCATGCCAAGTTCGTCGGAGGCACCGTAGGCGAGTCCACCCCTGATGCCTCCTCCGGCGAGGAGCGTGGAGAAGGCGGTATGGTGGTGATCGCGGCCGGCTTTGGCGTCCTTGTTTTCGGCATAGGGAGTGCGCCCAAACTCACCGCCCCAAATGACGAGGGTATCGTCCAGCATGCCGCGCTCTTTGAGATCGGCGATGAGCGCCGCCGCGGCGCGGTCTCCGTCGGCGCAGAGATTGAGATGACGGGCATTGTGATCCGTATGCGTATCCCAGGGCTGATTGTCGGAGCTGGTGTAGTATACCGTGACCACACGCACCCCGCCTTCCAAAAGGCGGCGGGCAAGAAGGCATGAACGCGCAAACGGTGTGTCACCATAGGCCGCGCGGACAGACTCCGGCTCACGGGAAATATCGAACGTCTCCATGGCCTCGCTCTGCATGTTAAAAGCGGTCTCCATGGCGCGAATCTGGCCGTCGAGTTCCGCATCCCCCTCGCGGGCGGCGAGGTGACGCCGGTTCAAGGCCGCCAGCAGATCCAACTGTTCACGCTGTTCTCCCCGGGTGAGCTGCGGGTTCCGGATATTGGCGAGGAGTTTGTCCACGGCCATGTCGGACGTGAGGACGCTGGCTGCCTGGTAGGCGGCGGGAAGAAAGCTGTTGGACCACAGCGCGGGGCCGACAACGATCTTCGGGCTCGGACGCAGAACGATGTAGCCAGGAAGATTCTGATTTTCCGAGCCCAGGCCATAGAGCAGCCACGAGCCGAAAGACGGGCGAATGGGCTGCTGATTGCCGGTGTGCATCTGGAGCAGTGCCGGTTCGTGATTCGGCACATCCGTGTGCATCGACCGGATGATGCAGCAATCATCGATCACTTTGGCAAGATGCGGGAGCGTTTCACTCACTTCGATTCCGCTCCGCCCGTGTCTTTTGAACGCGCAGGGAGACGGCATGAAGCCGGAACCCTTGGTCTTCTTATAGAGTTCGCCGGTTGGCTGCTGTCCGGCATATTTTGCGAGAGCCGGCTTGGGATCGAAGGTGTCCAGGTGCGAAGGTCCGCCGTTCAGAAAAAGAAACACCACCCGTTTGGCCTTCGGTGCAAAGTGAGGTCCCGTGCCGGACGGCGACTCCACGGCGCCCGCCTGGCCGGAAAGCGCACCTGCGAGTCCCATCATCCCGAATCCGGCGCACATGCGTCCCAGCAGCTGGCGCCGGTTGAGCAGCAGCTGAGAGGCGGGATGCGGGCCGGTGAAGGGATCAGTCAACATAAAGCAATTCGTTGGAGGCGAGAAGCACCTGGGCGTAGCGTTCCCAGCGGGACATTTTCGAATCAGCGTGCCTGATCAGAAATTCGCGGGCGAGCGTCATTTCCTCCGCACTGGGATCACGGGAAAAGAGGAGCCGATAAGCCGCGGTAATGCCATCGGCATCGTTTTCACCTGACCGCTGCAGCCGGGCGGCGAGGGCGGAGGCTCGTTGTAAAATAAAGGGGCTGTTGAGCGCGAAGAGCTTCTGCATCGGCGTGATGCTGACGGACCGCCTCTCCGCGTGAACATTGGCATCGGGATAGTCGAACTGCATGAGCAGGTCATTCAGCTTCAGCCGGCTGATGCGTGCATAGACGGTTCTTCGTTTTGATTCCGGATCATCGAGGTCCTGCGATTTTGCCCCCACGTCCTCAACGAGTTCGCCGGAGAACAGCAGGATGGAATCCCGCCACTGCTCCACGGTGAGACGCCTCCGGTTCATGCGGGAGTAGAGTTCGTTCGATGGATCGGCCCCGCGCTGTGGCGCGCTGGCATTGCTGGTCTGACGGTAGGTGGCGGAGAGCGCCATGGTGCGGACGAGCCGTTTCACGGACCACCCGTCCTCCATGAAACGAACGGCGAGATCGTCCAGGAGTTCCGGATGCGAAGGCGTGGAGCCGGAGTGTCCGAAATTGCTGAGTGAAGCCACGAGAGGCCGCCCGAACATCAGGGCCCAGATGCGATTGACGAACACCCGCGCGGTCAACGGGTTGGCGCGGCTCGCAATCGCGTCCGCCAGTTCACGGCGTCCGCTGCCATCCGAAAAAACGGCGGGCGTGTCCGGCGTGAGCACTTCCAAAAACCGGCGCGGCACCACAGGACCCTTTCGCGTGACATTGCCACGGATGAACAGATTGAGATTTTGGATTTCGCCATCTTTGACGACATGCAGCGTCCCGGGATCCATTTTGTCTGCAGTGACGCCTTCCTTTTCTGGAAGACCGTCCGGACGTTTGTTGATCATGCGCGTGCTGGCAAACACGCCGGCCAGCGCGTAGTAGTCGCTCGTGGAGATGGGATCGAATTTGTGGTCGTGACAGCGGGCGCAGGCCACCGTGAGGCCCAGCATGGTGCGGGACACGGTATCCACGCGGTCCTCCCACTCGTCGGCCATCACCTCCAGCCGGTTGCGGTTATAATACTTCGGCCCAAGCCCGAGGAATCCAAGCGCCGCGAGGTCCGTCGGAGGAGTATCAGGCAGCCGGTCGGCGGCGAGCTGGAGTTTGAGAAACCGGTCGTAGGGCACGTCGCGATTGAAGGCATCCATGACCCACGCGCGGTAGAGATGCGCGTTAGGGTAGAAGAACTTCGTGTCGTTTCCCACCTGGTGCGCCTGGTCCTCTGCGAAGCGGGCCAGAGGAAGCCAGAGGCTGGCCATGCGTTCGCCAAAACGGGGCGAAGAAAGGAGGCGGTCCACCACGCTCTCCCAGGCAGTGGCCGAAGAGTCCGCGAGAAAAAGCGCCAGTTCCGCCGGAGAGGGAGGCAATCCCGTAAGATCGAAGGAAACCCGGCGAAGGAAAACATCCCGGGGAGATTCCGGAGAGGGCTCGAGTCCGCGGCCCTGCAGTTTGGCGAGAACGAAGGCATCCAGTGGCTGGCGGATCCACGGGCTCTTCACACTGCACTTCCCTGCCCGCGGCGGCTGAAACGCCCAAAAAGCGCGGTCCTCCGCCGTGACCCGCCGCGGCGCAGAAGGAGCGGTCTCCGTCGGTTGCTCCGTTTCCTCCGGCCAGTGGGCCCCATTGTCGATCCAGCGCTTGAGGGTGAGGATTTGCTCTTCGGACAACGGAGGCTTTTTCAACGGCATCCGCTCCTCTGCATCCGCTGAAGTGACCCGTTTAATGAGGTGACTGTTGCCGCTCTTACCTTCGATGATCCCCGGCATCTCGGAATCCCCGCCCGCGAGCAACCCGCTCTTCCGGTCGAGACGAAAGCCGCCCTTTTGTTTGTCCGCGCCGTGACACTCGAAACACTGCGACTTGAGAAGCGGACGGACATCCCGCTCGAATGCGGCAATCGGGTCCTCCGCGGCACGAAGACTTCCCGCTGCGAGTATCAACGCAGCAAGCGGAAGAGCCGGTCTGAACGGAGCCATTGGAAAAGAGGGTCCGGGCAATACGGGAGGAGGCAAAAGGGGCATTCACCCATGAATGCGGCTCCTGAAATGCAGTCTTCGGAATGACGAAACCAGAAGATGCAAAAACAGGTGAATCGCTGAAGAAGGGGCTTTCGCCGCTGCTTATAACGGATAGCCTCCGGCATGACTGACCGGCGCGTGCCCCCCTGGATCTTCCTTGTTTTGATGATCCCTTTTGGAGTCATCTCCGGATATGTCTCCGTGACGCTGGGTTCTCAACTGGGGCGGGCGGGAGTTTCCGTCGATAAAATCGCGGCATTGATCGCCCTGGGCACGCTTCCGCACACGTTCAAGTTTTTCTGGTCGCCCGTAGTGGATGTGACGCTGTCGCAAAAGAAA
>DATAIE010000193.1:0-7448 GCA_036262875.1 Verrucomicrobiales bacterium | reverse complement strand
TCAGGGAGATGGATGGGGGGGAACGGACGGTATTTGGTAGAGGGATCAGCGATCATGGATAGGCAGGGCCCAGGCAGAAGTGAAGAAAGGGATGCGGCAGGAAGCGGCGACTGCCCGGACAAAAAGATGCCACCGCGCCGGCCTGAAGTGAATGGCACAGCTCCCCGTCCTGCGCGGTGCCGGGGAGGCAAACCGCGCCGTCAGGCGGGGAGCGTCATAAGTCGAAGCATCAAACTCAGCGAATTCACGGGACGAATGTGATGCCATGTCTCTTCAGTGCAAGGAGAATCCGCTATACCGCATTATTTGGCTCCCGGGTGCGTTACCCCGGTCGTCCCATCCGCATTCCACTGCGACAGCCCGCTGGAATGAACCTTGCCGTGAAGAATCGAAAAGCAGGAAAGAAGTAATAACGCCGGGCGGATACAGGTGTGTTACAGTGAGGAGCGAATAAACAATCCCGGGTTGGTCCCAATTTTAAAATCTCAATCATGACTCCAAAATCGATCGTCCGCTGGCTGTGTTTGGTTTTCCCTGCCGCGGCGAGCGCCGGTGCCGCCGAGCTTACGGGAAAGATTCAGCGGTCGACCGGGGAGACAGCGGACATCTCGTTGACCTCCGATCTCGTCCCCTCCGTGGGGGATAAAGTGGAGATCTTCTTCAAAATTCCCGGAGGCGATGACGAAGTCGTGGTGGGCACGGGAGCCGTCACGGTGGTTGGTTCGGATACCGTGAAGGTCAAAATCTCGCAAGCCACCGGCACGGTGACGAAGGATCAACTCGTCAAAATCCATTCCGCCAATCCTCAAAAGCGGGCCGCCGGCAAACCTGCAGCCGTCCCCGAAAGCAGCGACGGCTCCTCTCCGAGACCTCCGGCCACCGTCGGAAAAGCGGCGCGCCCGGTTTCGCGGGATCTGAGACCGGTGGAGATCAAGCCGCCGGAGGCAGGCGGGCAGCCGGGGGGAGGCATCCCGCCGGAACTGATGCCCGTGGAGATCACTCCTGGCCGGCCAAAGCCAGGGGACGCCGGAGAAAAGGTCACGCCGGTTCCCGTGGAGGTGCCTCCTGCGAAACCGCTGCCTGGCCTTGCAGAGAAGCCGGAAGGTCCTGCCGGCGGCACCCCCGCGCCCGTCCCCGGTGCGAAGACGGCTCAGGATTTTTACAATGAAGGTTTTGCCAGCCACAAGGCCGGAGACCGGGATGCGGCGATGGCTTCTTATACAAAGGCGATCGAAGCGGATCCCTCCTTTGCTCCCGCCTACTACAACCGCGCCTGCATTCAACTTGTCAGGAAGAATTACGACGGCCTTCTCAGTGACAGCACCCGGGCTCTGGACCTCGGGCACAAGTCGCGGGCGAATCTCTTTTGCCTCCGCGGCACGGGCTGGGCGGGGAAGGGAAATTTTGACAAGGCCCTGCTCGACCATGATCAGGCGATCACGCTCGATCCCAATTATGCCCTGGCCTACAACAACCGCGGGAATGACTACTACCGGAAGGGAGACATGAACCGCGCCATGCGGGATTGTGACAAATCCATCGCACTGGACCCCTCTTCCCCGCTGCCGTGGTACAATCGCGGTTACA
This sequence comes from Verrucomicrobiales bacterium, assembly GCA_036262875.1. Taxonomy (GTDB): domain Bacteria; phylum Verrucomicrobiota; class Verrucomicrobiia; order Verrucomicrobiales; family V1-33; genus V1-33. The sequence continues at coordinate 5,861 of DATAIE010000193.1, read as the reverse complement.
TCCACTACAGTCTCCGCGAATATCCTCAGGCAGCTTCCGACTGGAAAAAGGCGATCGAACTGCAGCCGGACTACGCCCGCGAACTGGAACCGCTGATCCGGAAAATGGGGGACCGGTAGCGCTCCGCGAAAAAATCACCGGAGGGCGCATTTGTTTTGAATAAACCGCAGACCGTGCCGTCTGAACGGTCAAACGATTGCTATTCCCGAACACGCCCGGCCTGTTCCCGAGCCGGCGCAGCGGCAGGGGATTTTTGCCCGGCAACCTCGACGATTTTATGAAACCTTCTCTTTTCCAACGGGTCATCCCTCTTCTGTTTCTCGGAAGTGTGTGTGTTGCGGGCGACCTCCCGGAACTGGCGAAAAACACCACCGGCCAGCCGGCCCCGGTTCCCGGGGAATTTGATTCTCTGGGGAACGTGGCGCTCGAACGCCTCGGAAAGAAGCAGGAGAACGCCTCCACGGAGGATAAGGAAAAGGGGAAAGGGACGCCTCCCGGGACGGAGGATGGAAAACAGGGAACGGATAAGGCCGTTCGGGACGCCGATGGCAAAACAGCCAAAGACTATTTCACCGCGGGTGCCCTGCGCCACAAAATGGGAGACCGTGACGGGGCCGCCGCCGCTTACACGCGTGCCATCGAGATGGACCCCAACTACGCTGCGGCCTACTACAATCGCGCTTGTGTCTGGCTCGCGAAGAAAAACTACGACAACCTGATCAGCGACACGACCAAGGCCCTCGATCTGGGTTACGAGTCGAAGGCGAATCTCCTTTGCCTCCGCGGCACGGGCTGGGCCGGTAAGGGCGATTTTGAAAAGGCGGTGACCGATCACAACGCGGCCATCACCATCGATCCCTCTTATGCCCTCGCCTACAACAACCGCGGCAATGACTATTACCGGAAAGGCGAGGTGGCGAAGGCGATCAAAGACTGCGAGAAGTCGATCGAACTCGATCCCTCGTCCCCGCTGCCGTGGTATAACCGGGGCTATGCTTATTATACCCTGAAAAAGTATCCCAAAGCCGTCGCCGACTGGAAGCGGGCGATCGAATTGCAGCCAGAATATGCCGCTGAGCTGGAGCCGCTGATCGGGAAAGTGGAGGGCCGGTAAGTCCTGCGCTGCTGTGGCTCTCTCTGCATCAATCGCTCAGGGATAAAAAACGTCCGGCTCGCGCCTTTCGGTGCGGGCCGGTGTCTGAATCCGTCATCGTCTGATTGCTCATTCTTTGACGGACTCGGCTTATACATACGCAGAAGGCGTACCTGTGGGCATGAACCGGGAATTCCGGGAAAAAGCTGGCAGAAGGAGCCGATTTTGTTGCGAATTGCAGAGTGTGAATGTGCAAAATGCGGGCCGGTGCGTTCACGACAGTTCCTTGAGCACTCCCTTGCTGTCGGCAAAGCGTTCGTTTTTAAGGCCGGCCTTCCGGGCGAGCGTGAGCCACAGGTCGGCGAGGGGTCGGTCGCCTTCGTAGCGAAGGTGACCGCGGGGGCTGAGGACACCGCCGGCGCGACCGGCGAGGAGGACCTCCAGATTGCTGTATTTGTGCTCGCCGCCGTCGCTGATGCCGCTGCCCATGCAGACCATGCAGGAGTCAAGGAGAGTGCCCTCTCCCTCACGGATGGATTTCAGGCGGGCCACCACGTCGGCATAGAACTGGACATGGAAGCGGTCGATTTTGGCGATGGCCGCTTTGGCCTCCTCACTCTTGGTGTGAGTGAGGACATGGTGATTTTGCGGCTTGTCGAAAACTCCGTGGAACATGCGCGGGCTGTCCCAGCGCTCGGGATCGACGACCAGGGAGGCCACCCGGGTGAGGTCCTGCTGGAACGCAAAAATAAAGAGGTCCGCCATGAGGCGGAGGTAGTCGCCGCGCAGTTCCGGAATGCCTTCGGGTTCCTTGAGGGGCGGACGTTTCATGCGCGCGGCGGCCTTTTCTGCGAGCTGGATGCGGCGCTCTGTGGCGCGCACGCTCTCGAGATATTCATCGAGCTTCTGCTGGTCGCTGCGGCCAAGACGCGCGTTCAGATTTTTGGCGTCCGCCATGATGACATCGAGCACACTGCGCGAACCGCTGTCCGCCTTGCCAAAGAGACGCTGGAAGACGGCGCGCGGATTCTTTTCGACGTTGGCGGCGTAGCCCGGGCCCACCCACGACACGCATTCGTAGTAGCGCGTCTCCTTGTTGTCCGTGAAGTCATTGCAACTGAGCTCCAGGGAGGGAAGCGGCGTGTCCCGTCCCAGCTCACGCGCCATCATTTGATCGAGCGTGATGTTCGTGGGAAAGCCGCCGTCGAGTGTCTCGGTGGGCGGGGAACTGCTCATCCAGCACGCTCCGCACTGGGCGTGCACACCGGTGCCGCCGACGAAGGTGCGGTCCAGGCCCGTGAGCAGCGTAATGTCCAGCTGCACGGGGGCCAGAGGCTCCAGTGCGGAAGGGAGATCGAATCCGGGGCCGGTGGACTTCGGAAGAAATGTCGCCTGGTTATAACCGTTAGGCGTGTAAAGGAACGCAGCGCGGACCGGTGGTTTTACAGTCCCGGCGGCGCGCGCAGAGCGGGGCATCATGGCTTCGAGCCACGGCAGGGCCATGGTCACACCGGCCTGGCGCAGGAAGGCTCGACGGGAGAGGGCGGAGGTGCGCAGGATATTCATGACGTGCGGATGTGGCGGAAGGGATAGGATTCGACGATGCCGGTAAGGATGCGGCTGAAACGGTAACCGTCGCGGGCGGCGGCGCGCTGGATTTCCTCCATGGCAGGCATGTCGTAGAGTTCCAGTTTGCGTCCGAGCGCATAGCTCAGGAGGTGCTCGATAAAGCCGCGGATGAATTCGTCTTTGTTCGCCACGACGGCAGCCTTGAATCCCGCGGGCGTGGTGAACGGAATGCCGTGCCACTCTGCGGCGGCGTCCACCGGCTGTCCGGCGTCTTTGGTGCGAAGAGAGCCGACAGGATCAAAAGCCTCCAGTGCGAACCCTGGCGGGTCGAGGCGGACGTGACAGGAGAAGCATGCCGGTTGATTCCGGTGCGCTTCAAACCGCTGGCGTACGCTCATCGTTTCCACGTCCTTCGCATCGTCCTCTTTGAGCACGAAGGCGACCTTCGGCTCCTGCGGCGGGCGGTTGAAAATTGTTTCCAGCAGCCATGCGCCGCGCTTTACCGGGCTCGTGCGAAGCGGGAGGGACGTCACGGTCAGCGGTCCGGCCATGGTGAGATAGCCGCCCCGTGTTTTGTCAGGGAGTTTGGTGCGCCACCAGACATTGTTCAGGCGCTGGTCCTTCAGGTCGTCGCTGCTGTTCATGCGCAGGCCCAGCGCCTTGATGCGGTCCGCGGTCTGAGCTTCGAGTCCGTAGAGTTTCACCAGCTTCAGATTCACCCAGGTGTATCCAGGATCGATGAAATCCATGATGCTGCGGTCCTCAACGAGCACGGTTTGAAACAGCAGGAGCGCCTCGACGAGCATGGGCGCATGCAGCGTGCGCTTACCGTTCTGCCCGTAGTAGAAGGAGGGGAACAGCTTCGGGTCCGGCTTGGCGGTGTAGAGCTGATCCAGCCGGAGCCACTGGACGGCGAAGGATTCCGCCAGTTCCCGGACGCGCGGGTCTTTGATCATGCGTTTCACCTCTGATGCGATTCCCGCCGGGTCGTTGATGCGACCCTTGAGCGCTGCATCGAGGAGGGCATCGTCCGGCGGCGAAGCCCAAAGAAAATAAGCCATGCGTGCGGCCTGCTCGAACGGGTCGAGTTCACGCACCGGAGTGTTGTCCTGCACCGGACCGGTGAAGTAGAGAAACTCGGGGGAAGCCAGCGCCGCTGCGAGTACGTCACGGATCGCGTTTGGAAAAGACCTGCCCTCTTTGATCGCCGCATCGTAGAGCGTCATATAGCGGGGCAGGGTGGCCTCGTTGAGCGGATGCCGGAAGACGCGTGAAAGGAAGGGCGCGAGCCGCTGTTGCGCGACATTGCGTTTATCCTTCGCCGCCATGCGGGCGGGTTTGCCGGAGGGCTCCAGCGGATCACCGGTGCCGCCATTGGTGATGAAGCCGAGGTCGTCGAGCAGCACGTAGTTTCCGCTGAATCCGGTGCCGTCGATGCTGAGCCCGGTGATGGTTTCCCCGTCGGGGGCGCGGAAGGAGTAGAAGGTATTCCCGATGCCCTCTCCCTGGGGGATGTCATCACTGAGCGTGTGCGTGCCGCCGCCGCTGAAGGTCGCGGTAAGGGCCACTTTCCCTTTCTCTCCTTTGCGGCTGAGCACACAGGCTGCGAGGTCGATGATGCCTTCGCCCCGCTCCCCGCCGGCGAGAGACAGCGAGAGGTTCAAGGTCTTCGCTCCTTTGACGGCATTGGTGAACAGGGATTCACCCGAAGTTTCCTCGGCGGTGGAAAATCCCGCCACCCACAGATCCTCGCGCGGCGTCACCACGAGCATTTTGCCGTCCTCTTTCCCAAAGCGAACGGCGAGGGGCTTGCCCGCCGGGACGGTCATGTCCTTAGCCTCCGCCTGCCACACCCCGCCGGTGCCTTCCTGAGCGGCGGTGTTGGCGTTGAAGCGGAATTGATAGGTGACGGTGGCCGCTCCTCCCTGTGTGGCCTGGCGCGGGAGATCGAGGTTCGGTGCGAAGTCCTTTCCTGCATCAAAGTAGTGCGTGTCCGGCGGAAGGAGAGCCCGCTGCGGTTCCTCCTCCGGTGCCGCCGGGTCGCGCGCGAGATAACGGAAGACAGCGCTCTGACGCGCCAGTTTCGGGCTGGAGACGATGGCGCGCGCCGTGGCGAGGTATTTCTCCAGCAGCAGCGGTGAGAGGTTCATGGCTTCACCGCGATTGCTGTAGCCGTGCTCCGCGCGGTTTTCGCCGGGGAGCCCGGCCTCCGGCAGCAGGACCGGATACTTGAGCCCATACTCGCGCACGAAAATGCTCACCGGCTCCGGCATTTTGGCCGCCTCCGCGTGGAAGTAGTCGCGGTTCACCGGCAGGCGCTCGGGAAACATGAAGATGTCATTTTCCAGCGAGAAGAGGTCACGCACACTGTTGTTATACTCCAGGCGCGTCAGGCGGCGCAGCACCGGCTTGCCCGGGTCCCGTGCGCCGAGAACGGAGTCCGGTTTTGCGGCGAGGCTTTTGATCCAGGAGAGAATTTGCGCACGTTCCTCCGCGGCGGGCTGAGTCTTGCCTTTAGGCGGAGGCATTTGGGAGGTCTCCACTTTGTCAAAAACGCTGCCCCAGACAGTGCGGTCACGCAGTGCTTCCGCGGCGGTTCGGAAACGCTCCAGATTCACGCCGCCCTTCGGCTTCTCCTCATTCCCATGACAGTCATGGCAATACTTCGTCATCAGCGGGAGGATTTTCGTTTCGTAGTCGTCCGCCCCCCTGAGGGGATAAATTCCGGCAAGCAGAAACAGCAGGGCAGGGACTCTCGGGGAAATCATGAGCTAGAAAATTAGCACATCTCTGTCACACCTTCGCCGCCCCGCAAATGAATTATCGCGCGCGTTCAACTTTCCCGCGCCGGCCCGGCCACGGCATGGATGGCTGATTTTGTTCCGTCCTGGAAAAAACCGCTGTCCCCGGTCCCTCTGCTGCTAAAAGGTAACTGTCCGCCAATGACTTCGCCTCTCACTTCACACGCCCGCGTTCTATCCTGGATTGAAGAAATCCGCACCCTCTGCCAGCCGGATGCCATCCACTGGTGTGATGGCTCCGAAGCCGAGAACAAGGCGCTCTGTGATCTCATGGTGGCATCCGGCACTTTTCTCCCGCTGAATCCGGAGAAGCGCCCCGGCTGTTATCTGGCCCGCTCTGCTCCGTCGGATGTGGCCCGCGTGGAGGACCGCACGTTTATCTGCACGCGGCGGCAGGC
>DATAIE010000192.1:0-3596 GCA_036262875.1 Verrucomicrobiales bacterium | reverse complement strand
TTCACTTTCCCTTTGCCCCTCCGGCAAACATCCGGAAGGGATGCGGTTTCTGTTTTCCGAAACTATCCGCCATGCCCCACGAACCAGCCGCCGCCCCTGAACGTGAATCCCTCGACTTCATTCGTGAAATCGTCCGGGATGACCTGCAGTCGGGCAGGCATCCTTTCGTGGTCACGCGATTTCCGCCGGAGCCGAATGGCTATCTTCACATCGGGCACGCCAAGTCCATTTGTCTGAATTTTGGCCTCGGACTTGAGCACCCGGGCAGCCGGACTCACCTTCGGTTCGACGACACCAATCCAGTGAAAGAGGATGTCGAATACGTGAATTCCATCATGGAGGACGTGAAGTGGCTCGGATTTGACTGGGGCACGCACCTCTATCATGCCTCGGACTACTTCGACCAGATTCATGCATGGGCGCTGGAGTTGATCGGAAAGGGGCTTGCTTACGTTTGCGACCAGTCTGCGGAGGAGATGCGGGCCAGTCGCGGCACCCTTACGGAACCGGGCAAAAACTCCCCGTTCCGGGATCGCAGTCCGGAGGAGAACTTCGATCTCTTTTCCCGCATGAGAACCGGTGAGTTCGCCGAGGGTTCCCGCACACTCCGGGCAAAGATCGACATGGCCGCAGCCAACATCAATCTTCGCGACCCGGTGCTCTACCGTATCAAGAAGGTGCCGCACGACCGCACGGGCGACAAGTGGTGCATTTATCCCACCTATGATATGGCGCACGGCTATTCCGATGCCATCGAAGGAATCACCCACAGCATCTGCACGCTGGAGTTCGAAGCGCACCGCCCTCTTTACGAATGGCTCATCGATAACGTCAGCGCCCCTCACCGGCCGCGGCAGATCGAATTCGCCCGGCTCAATCTGACCTACACGGTGATGAGTAAACGAAAGCTCCTCGAACTCGTGGAAACGGGTCTGGTGGACGGATGGGACGATCCGCGCATGCCCACCATTTCCGGTCTGCGCCGCCGCGGGTTTTCCCCGGAGGGCATCCGCCTTTTCTGCCAGAGGATCGGCGTGACGAAATACAAGAGCATGACGGACGTTGGCCTGCTGGAGCACGCCGTGCGTGAGGAACTGAATAAGTCCTGCCCGCGCTACATGGGCGTCCTGCGCCCCCTGAAACTCACCATCACCAACTGGCCTGCCGGGCACACGGAGGATATCGAGGCCGTCAACAATCCGGAGGATCCTTCCGCCGGCAGCCGCATCATGAAGATGTCCGGCGAGTTGTTCATCGAGCAGGACGACTTCATGGAGTCCCCTCCGCCCAAATACTTCCGCCTCGCTCCAGGACGCGAAGTGAGACTCCGCTACGCTTACAACGTCAAGTGCAACGAGGTCATCAAGGATGCAGACGGAAACGTTGTCGAACTGCGCTGCACTTATGATCCGGACAGTCGCCACTCGGGCCCCAAAAAGGGCACTGCGGTGATCCACTGGATCAGCGCTCCGCACGCGGCGACGGTGGAGGTGCGACTCTATGACCGGCTCTTCAACATCGAGGATCTCGACGATATCCCTGAGGGCAAAGACTACCGGGACTTTTTGAATCCGGACTCTCTCACCATCCTGACAGACGCCAAAGTCGAGCCGCATGTGAAGGACCTCATCCCTGGGACGAAATTTCAGTTCGAACGCATGGGTTACTTTTGCATCGACACGAAAAACAGCCGGCCTGGCTCCCCGGTGGTGAACCGGGCGGTAACACTCAAGGACACCTGGGCAAAAGTACAGGCCAAAGGATAATTCCGAATAAGACGGATGCGAAGAGCCACCAACTCTTCTCTGGACATTCCCCGCACTCGAAAGATAGCGTCCGCCAAATGACTTTCAGTTTGTCGGCCCGCCCGTCCCTCCTTTGGACTGTGCGCGTACTCAGTTTGTCAGCGCTGTCGGTTTGCCTGTATCTCTTCAGGCTCAAGATGACCGGGGGCATCACCAGCGTCGCCGGATGCGGGGGAGAAGGCGGATGCGCTGAAGTGATGGGGGGGCCATGGTCTGAATGGTTCCATATTCCGGTCACCCTTGGCGCTGCCGGGATCCATCTGGGCGTCCTCCTTCTTACGCTCCCCTCCGTTCAATTTGCACTCGGGCGCACGGGCGACCAGCTCCTTGCAGCGGCGGGGGTCATTCTCGCAGCAGCGGCCGCTTATTTTCTCATCATCCTCTACTTCGTTCAGAAAGGCTCCTGCCCCTGGTGCCTGAGCCTCCATATTACCGGCTTCACTGTGGCGGTGATCCTGCTGACAGACGCCGTCAGCAAACAACGAAGCGGCGGCAGGGGTATCATGGAGGCGGCCACACTTACCGGCTTCATGGCCATGTGTGTACTCAGCGCCGGTCAGGTGTGGGGGCCAAAACCTGAAACCCATCTCATCACGTCGCAACCGCCTTCGAATTCTCCGGTGGTTCCGGCGTCCGTCGCCACTCCGGGTGCCCCCCGGGTGGTCACTTTTGCCGACGCCTCGCTGAATCTGAAATTCGACACAGCCACCCTGCCCCTCCTGGGCCCGCCGGAGGCACCCGTAGTTCTCGTGGAATTTTTCGACTATACCTGCCCGTCCTGCCGTGATCTCGCCGGTGACCTCAAGTCGCTCAAGAACAAATGGCCGGACAGCGTGGCGGTGATCGTGCTGCCCACGCCCATCAACCGCATGTGCAATCCCTATGTGAAAGCGGAAGTCCACGACCATCCGGGTGCCTGTGAACTGGCCAACCTCTCTCTCACCGTGTGGCGCGCCAAACCTTCCGCTTTCCCCGCTTTTCACGACTACCTCCTCTCTCTTCCCCTTCCCATCACTCAGGACAAAATTGACGCAGCCCGCCGCAAGGCCTTGGAAGTGGCCGGGGAAGCCCCGTTGAACGCTGCCAAAGAGGATCCGTGGATCGCCCAAAGGCTGAATGATAACTTCGCTGTTTTCCGGGAACTTACCAAAGAGACCCCCATCACGCCCGGAAAAGTGGCCATTAAAATGCCGAAACTGCTGCTCCCGCCGGGTTCCGTGATGCACGGCACCGCCCGCACCACGGAAATCTTCGTCCAAACGATGGAAAAACAGTTCAATTTGAACTCAGAGGGCTCGCCGGTCGTATCCAAACCCAGATAATCAAGTCGCAGTCCGCTGCTTCCCGCGTTCGCGGGACACTTGATAGGGATTTCTCTTACTTTTTCTCCCGATTTTCAACTTTTTAATTCCCTTCGCGGGGAGTTTGATGTAATTACAATGCAAAACATTATGAAAACGTTGCCCCTCCTGTTTTCTCTTCCACTTTTAGTGGGCGCGCTGGCCCACGCCGCCCCTGCCCCGGGATCTCCAGATGTCAGCAGTGTTGACAGTTCGCTTCCGGCAATTCCGGACGGGACCAGTGAAGTGCAGAAGTTGATCAGCCAAATTGATGACAAATTGGTTGCCGCTCTCTCACTTCCAGGCACGGCGGCGGCACTCACTGGTTCCGCACCGGACACGACCGACTGTTGTCCCGCCCGGCGCGATCCGGCATTTTTCCCCGCTACCTATTCCCGGAAGGAAGACATTTCCCAGGATGGTTCCACTATTCCCACCGCTGCCGGTGAGT
>DATAIE010000191.1:0-3916 GCA_036262875.1 Verrucomicrobiales bacterium | reverse complement strand
CGGCCACCGTCTGCTCTGCGCGCCCGATGATTTCCGAGATCTCCGCCTCGACCGCAGCGCGCAACTTCGCCTCCTCCTCCCGGCGCTTTTCCTCTACTTTCGCCCGTTCCAGAAGCGAACGGCAGGCGCGGGCCATTTCATCGGCATCGGTCGCCACCTGGCGCGCCTGCGGAATGCGTGTCTCCAGGCGGCCCCATTGATCCTCCGGAGCCTCAGCGGCTTCGCGATGCAGGCTTTCCAGTTGAGAAGCCAGCGAGCCCGTCTGGCCGGCGAGACTCTCCATCTGTCGTGCAGCGCCGGCGGAAGGGGCCACACGGCGGCATTCCTCGGCCATCTCGCGCGCCTCTTTTGCAGCGGCTTCCGTCCGGTGCCACGCGTCCGCCAGAGAAGCCACCAGCTCCTTGCGGCGGCGCTCCCGCTGCTGCTCCTCCCTCTGCAGTTTCTCCACCACGGCTTTGGCATTCTTCAGAGCCGCTTCGGTTTTGGCGAGAGCCATGGTGGCTGCGCCCGAAAGGTCCTCCAGGGCGGCGACCGCCGCTCTCCCGGCCGCCAGAGAGCGCCCTCCATCCTGACTGATTTTTGACTGGTGCTGACGTGCGGCAGTGGACGCCTCGTAGACGCGCGAGACGCAGGCATAGCATTCCTTCACCGCATCCGGCGCCAGTTCCGCCAGCGGACGGCAGGCCTCCGCCATCTTCTCCGCATCCGCTGCCGCCTGTTCGATGTCCTCCATGAGTTCCGCGGACTGGCGGAGGACGCCGCCCCAGCGCGTCTGGCGGATTCTTTCTCCTACACTGTCCCATGAAATACCGTCCGCGCCAAACAACTGCCGCAGCAGATCTTCACATTTCGGCGGCGAGGCCTGGCCGCAGAGGTGGCGGGCCAGTATTTGATTTGCGGCATCCCCGAGACCAGGCACGGCGATGTATTCCTTCATGGAATACAGGGAGGAGGGCGGGGGATTCTTGCCGCCGATAATGAAATACACCCAGCGCGCCACCAGTTGCACCCCGGCCACGCTGGACGTGGTGGTACGGGTGAAGTCGCCCGCCGCCGTCTCGTCCGCATCCTGTGAGGCGGCACCGTCCGCGGATGCCGGTGACAGAGGAATCTTCAGCGAAACGACGGACCAGTCGAGGGATCGCCGCGCCTCCTCCGGCGACACTTCCACGATGGTTTCCTCCAGCATCACACTGGTCAGGCCGGCGGCGAATGCGGCATCCATGGCGGTGCCGATCTGCCACACCAGCGGAGCGTAGCGCCCCAGCGGTTTGGCCCCCTCACTGCGGAGGATTTCGGTCAGCGAAACTCCCTGCGGTGATTCCTCCACGACGGCCCAGCCTTCGTTGAACTCGCTCACCTCCAGCACCTTCAGCAGTCCCGTGCCCTCCATGCTCCGCATGGCTTCCACGGCCTTCCGGTACTGGGCTACAGTCTGGGCGACATTCACGGATCGCAGCAGCGTGAGCTTCACCCGCTGGCGCTTCTCGCGGTCGATCGCCTGATGGATCATGCCCTGTCTCGACTGCATCCCTTTTTCCAGCATGAAGCGGTCTGCGAGCGCGCCGCCGGAGCGCTGCCGTTTTTGCCACCCCCCGCTGAGAGGCTGCATTCCCTGCAAGCAGGCCCGCAAATCGGCGAGCAGTTCCGCTCCGCTGGCATAACGCTCCGCCGGATTCCGTTTCACCATGCGGGCGAAGACGGCGCGCGCTTTGCCGGTAAGCTGTTTGGGAAGCTGCGGTTCATAGTCCCCGCCGGACAGTCTTTCCTGGATGACGGCATCCGCGGCACCCTCCACCGGATTCCGCCCTGTGAGCAGAAACCATCCGGTCATCCCGAGGGAAAAGATATCGCTGCGGCCATCCGTGGGCTGCGAGCGGATCTGCTCGGGACTGGCGAAGGCCGCGGAAAACAGCGGTCGGCCATCCATCCCGGAGGGAGCGTTCTCTGCTGCCGTGCGCTGCACGAGCCCGAAATCGATCAGCTTGACCTGAGGCCGGTCATCCTCGTCAAAGACGAGCATCAGATTCGAGGGCTTGATATCCAGGTGTACCACGCCGCGCCGGTGGGAATACTCCAGCGCATCCGCTGCCTGAAGGAGAAGATGAAACGTGTCCGATACGGAAAGCGGCCCCGCCTTCACCACAAACTCCTTGATGTTCCCGCCGGGACACAACTCCACCGCATAGTAAAGCTGCCCCTCCACCTGCCCGCAGTCCGTGATGCGGGCGATCCCCGGATGGGACAGCCGCGCCTGCTCTCGCGCCTCTTTCAGGAACCGGGCGCGGGCGGCCTCATCCAGCGCGTGGCGCTCATCAATGAGTTTGAGCGCCACCTCTGTATCCAGCACAAAATGGCGCGCCAGCAGAGTGCGGCCAAAACCGCCCCGTCCCAGTTCGTTTACCGAACCGTCGGGTTTGACGAGCACTTCGAAGTTGCCGAAGCGCAATCCTGTGGTGTCATCCTGAAACATGCAGGGGAATCAGCGGGAGCATAGCACGCCACAGGGCAGTCTGCCGCTGCTCATAACACCCTGCCAGGCGGAATTCACGGAACGACGGTGACTTTGAGCCGGGTGAAGAAATGAGGTCCTGGAGCCGGTGCGGTAAACTGGATGGGATCCGTGCCTGCCGCCGCCATGGGGGTCCACGTCAGGAGATCCAGGGAGCTTTCCGCCGTGAGCGCCACGTGCGGGTCGCACAGGCTGTCAAATCCGCGGTCGATGGTTAGGGTCGCCGTCCCGGCGGCGATCACGGGGAGGGGCAGGGAATTGAACGCCGTCGGATCAGTGCCGAGGAAATACTCGAAGAGATTCAGGAGCCCGTCCCCGTCGGTATCATTAAGCGGCCCCTGAATGGCGGGAGAGGCAGCGGGGAAGCGGTCCGCATAGGCGTTGTAGCCGGACAACACATCCCCGTTGGGATAGCCCGGCGTACGGTGGCTGGAGGTGCCGGCGAAGGAAGCGCTGTTGCGAAGCTGAGTGACCAGCGTGGCGTCCGGAGTGCGGGCGAGCACGCAGTAGGTCCCCGTTTCCGAGACGGCGCTGGAACCGGGAGCGAGCATGTCCTGGAGAGCGGCATTGGCTGCGTTGAAAACCACCGCATCGATCAGATTGTTGCAGGTGGCGGGCGAGCCGACGGGATAATCGGCTGGTGCTCCCCGGTAAACGGCAAGCGCTCCTGAGGCCGGCAGCCAGTCCCCCGATCCCGTGTTCAGACGCCCGGGTCCGCTGGCGGTTTCGTTCCACAGAACGAAGAAATCATTCCCCGCCCGGAAGTTGCTGCCACTGAGATCGAATCTGGAAACCACAGTGCCCGCGGGCCCGTAGACCACGAAAACATAGCCGTTCAGCGACTTGCTGCTGGCACTGGGAGAGGTGAGTTCCACGTAGTCACTGTGGTCCGGCAGCGCCTGAGCCGTGTCCGCTTCATTGATGAAAGGTCCGAGTTCAATGATCCCGCCGTCATCCACCACGTTCAGCAGGCGGGTGCTGTTCCTCGAGTCCCCTGCGGGACCACTGAGATACGTGAAGCGAACCTGCCGGTTGGCGACCGGCACATCGTTGAGTGCATCGACCGGCAAGGCCGCCGCTACGGCGGTCAGGGAACCGGTGGCGCTGGCCGGGCGCACTTGAGCCGCCAGCGGATTCGCGCCCACCGTTTCACTGCGGACGAGATAGCCCGAGGTGCCCACTCCGCCAGTGATCCTCAGCACGGAGGCACCCGCGCCGGCGCTTTCCACGATGCTGTCGCATTTGAAGGAAAGCAGCGAGGCATCGCTGTCCCGGATCAGGATGCTTTTGGAACTGTTTTGATAGGCGGAGGAGAAAACCGAAACAGTGAACGTGTTGTCACCGTTGCCCGGCGTCGTGTCCGTGGTGTGGAGGAACAGGTCGAAGCTAAGAACGGCGGCAGGG
>DATAIE010000190.1:0-6334 GCA_036262875.1 Verrucomicrobiales bacterium | reverse complement strand
GGATAAGTATCCCGCCACAGGAGACGCAGCACGAGGGCTAGGAAAAGGACCCCCGCGCCGTACGGTGCCAGCCGGCGCAGGAACGAGAGGAGTTTCCGGAGAAGCATTGTCAGGGATGGAGAGTGCGCCTGGCGCCTCCTTCACTTCTCCGCAATGCAATACAGCGTGCTGTGGCCGCGCAGAAAGAGTTCCTTGCCCACGATGGCCGGGGAAGCTTCGAAGGCTTCGTTCAGCTTATTCGTAGCCAGCACTTCCAGTTTGTCCGACTGCTTTGCAACCACCACGGTCCCGTCGCGGCCTGTGAAATAGACCCGGTCCGCGGCGGACACCGGTGAGGAGTAGATACCGGACATGCCCGGAATGCGTTCAGCTTCGATAAACGGTTTGCCGGTTTTTGCATCGAAGCAGGAAATGTATCCCTCGTTGCCGGAGTGAAAGTAGAGCCTGCCGTTCACGAGCAGCGGCGAGGGGACGTAAGGCGTGCGTTTCGCGTGCTGCCAGGTGATGGCGCCCGTGCCGCTCAGATCACCGGTGGAGCCCAGCTTAATGGCGAGGAGCGCGGCGCCTTGAAAGCCGCTCAGGGCGTAGACGGTGTCGCCGAGCGCGACCGGCGAAGGAATGACATTGGCGGTCATGCCGGCGCACGACCAGACCTCTTTGCCGGTCGCGAGATCGTAACTCCGGATGCGCGAAGAGGCGCTCACCACCACCTGCCTCTTTCCCTCATGTTCCACGATGAGAGGGGTGGCCCAAGTGGTTTTCTCGTCGCGCGGCTGACGCCACAGCGGACTGCCGTCCTTCTTGTTGAAGGCGGCGATGAAGTCCTCGCCCTCGTGGTCCCAGTTGACTACGATGGTGTCGCCGCTCAGTGCCGGGGAGGTCCCCTCGCCAAAGGCATTGCGCGTCTGCATTTTGCCGAGGTCCTTCGACCACTTTATATTACCGTCCATGTCGAGGCAGTGCAGCCCGCGTGAGCCAAACCACGCGTACACATTCGTGCCGTCGGTGACCGGCGAGTGGGAGGAAAATCCATGATCCCTGTGATGTCCCTCATGCGGCAATTCCTCGCGCAGTGTCTTCTGCCAGAGGGGCTGTCCGTTCGCGCGGTCGATACACATCAACACAAATTGATATACTTCGGTGGGCGTCTCACCCCGCATGCCTCCTGGCCGGCGTCCGCCCGGACCTGGAGGAGGCGGGGCTGCCGGAGGGGTTTCGGACGCGGGAGTGCCCGGCGGTTTTTTGCCGGTGGGCACCGCCGTCTGAATGAAGATACGGTTTCCCCAGACGATGGGAGTGGAGGCACCGGCACCCGGGAGTTTAGCCTTCCATTTGATGTTGGACGTTTCGCTCCACGAAACCGGTGGATTCGCATCCGGTGCAGCCCCTGAGCAGGACGGTCCCCGCCACTGCGGCCAGTTTGCGGATTCCGGCGCTGCATGCGCAGCCAGGGTCATTGCGGCGGTCCAAAAAACACCAGGCAGGAAAGAGGAGGGATGTCTCATGTCCGCACCTTTCCACCGGTGTTCCCGCCTGGCAAATCCCGCAATGCGGAGGCCGCTCTATTTCAGCACCACCACAAAGATGAGTCTGCCGCCCCTCCAGCCCGGTCCGCCGAGGAACACGGGGCGGTCCTTGCGGATTACGATGTCCGATTTCACGAGCACCTTCTTATCCTGCCAGAGCTGGAGATGCAGATTTACGCCGCCTCCCTGGGCCGGGCCGCGGGAATCCATCTTAAGGCAGAGGTCCTGCGAGGGCACCACCCAGGATTCATATTCCTTGAACACCTTTTGAGTGTGCCGCCCGATCAGATGGAAGTGAGGATATTTGTCGAAGGCCTTGCCCAGTCTGGCGGTGACGTCCTTCAGTAAATCCGGCTCGATCACCACTTTCTCCTTCTGCGGAGGGGCCTCCGCTTTATCGCTGGCAAAGAAGAGCATGCCCTCCACCTGCGCCTCGGTGGCCACAGCGGCGGCTTTGGCTTCCTGGGCGGGGATGGCGGTCACTCCTGCGGCCAGCAGGGAGGCGATGAGACAGAGGCGGCGAATCATGAGATTAGTGGATCGCGACGATCCGCGGGGCATCGAGAGCATCTCTGCTCAGCACCATTACCGGACGGTTGCGGTCGCTGGAGGCGTAGAGGGTCACCGGCTCGCCGGGAGCGGCGGGCTCAGCGCTGGCCACATCGAACGCCCGGATGTCACGTGCATCCGGCACGGGGGTGAGGTTTTGCAGGTCGATCACGAGCGCTCCTGCGTCATTGGAGACGTAGGCGCTGGCCGTCACGTTCGGGTCCGGGGTGTAAGTTTGCGTGAGAGACGGGCCGCCGGTGCTTGCGCCGCCGGTGAAGTGATTCCATGTCAGGAACGCCACCGCCACCACCGCGGCCGATGCGAGCGGGGCAAACCATGGCGTCCGGAGAAAGCTGAACCAGTTCCGAAATTTCGAAACCGCGGGCGCGGCGGTGGATGAGCGGACCGGCAGGTCGCGGGTCACTTCATCCATGACGCTCATCGTGAAAAATTCGGGCGAAGGCGGCTCCAGTTTGGAGGGCAGGTGCTGGCGGAGGAGTTCTCCGAGCTGGCTGGCGCAATCCTTACTGAAGAGGAGTTCCGGCGTGGCGGAGGCACGCTCGTTCAGAAGAGAGGCTTCTTTGGCGGGAAGCTCCCCGTCGATCCAGCGGGTAAAGGTGTCGTCGTTGAGAGGGTTGGATGGCGGGTTCATTTTTAGTCCTCCTGTTGGCGGTTTTCGTAGACATCCTGCAGCAGGGTTTGCAGGCGTTTGCGGGCGTAGAACAGACGGCTCATCACCGTTCCGATGGTGCAGCCGACGCTGTCGGCGATCTCCTGGTAAGAGAGACCGTCCACTTCTTTTAACAGTATTACGGCCCTGTGCTCCGGGCTGAGTTCGGCCAGTGCGACCTTGATGCGTGCGCCCAGCTCCTGGTTGGACAAGACGGCGTCCGGTTCCAGAGTGCCGCGCGGCACAGTGACGGCACCGGCTGCAGGCACGGTACCCATTTCGTCGTTGAATTCCGTGCCGCCCTGGATTTTCCGCTTCCGCACCCAGTCGATGACGACGTTGTGCGTGATGCGGTAGATCCAGGTGAAGAACTGCGATCTGGCCTCAAATTTCGGCAGCGAACGCCACGCCTTGATGAAGACCTCCTGGGAGAGGTCCCACGCATCAGCGTCGTTGCCGGTCATATTGAGGGTCATAGCGTAGATTTTTCCGCGGTAGCGGGTCACGAGAGTTTCAAAAGCTTCCGTGGAACCGCCCTGGCACCGGGCTACCAGATCCGCGTCCGGAACCTCACCTGCGCCGGGGTTTACGGCGATTGGCGCGGCTTCGATCACGGTGATTGGCCCTGAAAAGACGGCTTCCACGTGATCTTTCGACGGACTGGGAGTAGGAATATTCACAAAAAATCTTCGGACGTGATCATAGGCACCCGTCTCCGGGACGGCAAGTGCCGGTTACCGGTAGTTTCAGGGGGAAAATTCGGGAAATGAAGGGCCGGGTTGGGAATTTTCTGTGCTCCCGAAGCAATACGGGATTTTCCTCCCGGGGGGTCCCCTTCTTTTTGCGATCGCTTTCCGGGAAAAACCCGGCACCCGAAGGGCCCCGCCTGCCGTCCAAGGCTAAAAGTTGAACATTCCTCCCGGTCGTGCCACTAAAGGGGACCATGGAAAAACCCTTCAAGGAACTCCGGTTCACCCGGTCCCGGCAGGCCGTCACCTTTGTGATGGCCGGGGTGGTGTTTCTCGCCATTACCGGTGGCCTGACGACGCTGTGGTTTTCCCGGGTAAACGGGCCAAATTCCCTTTGGTGGGCTTTTTTGCCCCTCACGGCGGCATGGTTTTCCTTCCGGCTCGCGGTGCATCTCACCAAACACGCCTTCCTCCTGCTTTCCCCCATCGGGATCGAAATCTTCCCGTTTTTCCGCCCCGGGCAAAATATGACCCTCTTTTCGTGGGGGGAAATCCAGCACGCGGAGGTCTCGGAGGACCTGAAACTCCTCACTCTCACCCTCGCCGGCTATAAGGACTCCAAAGTCATCATCAGCCTCGACCCCATCAAGCCTTCGGGCCGCCCCCTCCTCGCGAAGGCCGTTTCCGGCGTCATGGAAAAAAGAGCCGCCGGGCGGGAAGAGCCGGAGCCAGAGGAATGCATCGACGAAGCCTGAGCGGGGCTATCGTCCGGTTTTGATCCGGCCTTTGGAGTCGAAGGCCCGCTCGAAATCAGTCCCTTTCCTCGGTCCGCCCCGCTCCAGTTTGATTTCCACCACCTTTTTTGCCTCGGTCATCCCGAGCACTTTTTTCGCGTCCATCCAGCCTTCGTTGGGGAATATCCACCCCTGCTTTCGTTTGAAGAGCTTCGTGAGGGCCGGCTGATCCATCCCGAACCGGAAAGAGAGGACGCCGTTATCCGGAAGAAGGATCTCCAAGAAACTGCCCTCGCCCGGCCCGTCGTAGTGCGTTTGGATGTGGTCCCACGGAAAATCAGCGCCAAAGTAGTCGCCCAGCGTCTTCGCGCCTTCCGGCGTGCCCTTGTCCCATTTCTCCAGCGCTTTGTTCAGCCGGTCCCAGGGAAAGTCCTTCCGGCTTTCGATCGATATCTCCGCCGCCTCCACTTCCGGCTTTCCGGCCGCCTCGATTTCGCGGCCTTTGGCGTCGTACCAGGGAGATGTGACCTTCCCCATGAACACGCCGTACTGGTGCGCCACCACCTCCCGGGGAATCTCAAAATGCGCCTGGATCTGAAAATCCCATTTTCCCGGCTCAAAGCCTTTGGGCCACGCCCAGCCTTCCTGGGAATTGTCCGAGAGATTGTATTTGAACGTCATCGACCCGCCCGCCGGAATGGAGACGGGCGCGGGATAGTTCATCGTGTAGGCGCGCTGATTCGGATGCAGGTCTACAGTCTTTGCCTCCCCCTTCTTGCGCAGGGAGAACCACTTATTCTGTTCCTCCCACGACATTCCCGCCCGCCAAATGGTGCAGGGCTCCGTCTTGCTGGGATTCATGATCCGCAGGGCCACCTTCGGCAAATCCACCCGTTCGATCGTGACCACCGGTACCGGTGAAACGGCCGACCGTGAAGTAACTGCCACAAACAGCGAACAAAGGAAGCACAGGAGGGGACGCGTGTTCATGCGACGGATGATAGCGGCAGCCGTCGCCGCTGCAAGAGTGAGCAGAACGTATTACCGGCGGACAGGTGGCCGCACCGGTGACAGCCGGGCTTTTTTCTGCTTTCTTCCAGGAAAACCGTTCCGGTGCCGTGATGCCTGTCGAACTGCATCGCTCTGCGCGCGGTCCAAGCGACTCCTCAACGGTCCCCTCCTTCACTTGAACCTTCCCGCACAGTCCCTGCTCGATCGCTACGAGCGCCCGCTCCTTGCTTTCGCGAGGCACCGTGCAGGAGATTCTGAAACCGCGCGTGACGCGGTGCAGGACACTTTTCTCCGATACTTCCGGGACCGGCCCTCCGGCGACCTGGAAAGCCTTGCCCCGTGGCTCTTCACCGTCTGCCGCCGCGTCATCATCGACCATCAGCGAAAGCAGCAACGCATCGTACCCATGAACCCGACCCTCACGTTCGACCAAACCATCGATGACGCCGCGGCCAGTCCGGCAGTGGCCCTGGAGGAAAAGGACGATGCGCACCGTCTCAAAGGCCTCATCAAGTCGCTTCCGGATCGCCAGCAGGAACTGGTGCGCCTCAAGTTCGAGGCCGGACTCAGCTACCGCGACATTGCCGCCGCCACCGGTCTCACCGTCAGCAATGTCGGCACTCTTCTTCATCACGCCGTGCAAAGCCTGCGCGAGCAGTTCCACGCCAGCGTCCTCGCCTAACTTTTGTCCCCGTTTACGCCATGAAAACTGAAATTTTACCCGTTCCATCTGATCCCCACGCTGCCGCCACGGCATGGGCCCTGGGCGAACTCACTCCGGAGGAGTGCGCCGCCTTCGAGGAGCAAATCGAAAACGATGCGGAACTCGCCGCCCTCGCGGAAGAGACGAAGGAGTTTTGCGAAAAACTTACCGGTTCTCTGAGTTACCCTACCCTGGAACTCCAGGAGGCAGCCCGTGGCCGCCTGCTCTTCGAAGCCGACCGCCCCTGGCGCGAGGCGAAGGTGGTGCGCGGGAAGTGGCTCCGCCGGCTCACCACGATGGCCGCGTGTTTAGCGGCTGGGGGCGGCGGAATGTACTGGTGGATGAATTCCACGATTCGCCAGGAATCATACGCTCGGGGCAAAGCAGCCGGGGAATCGAATTCTGGGGCATTCACGGTATCGGGGCAGGGTGCTAATTACTCATTTCCCGTG
>DATAIE010000189.1:0-2309 GCA_036262875.1 Verrucomicrobiales bacterium | reverse complement strand
CGTTCCGGGAAGCCAGCAAGCTCAAGAGCACCTATGTGGACGCTCTTCCCAACGAGGTGTCCCGGCGGACCGGTCGCGTGCATACGACCTATATGCAGGCCAGCACCAGCACGGGCCGGCTGGCTTCCTACAACCCGAATTTGCAGAACATCCCTATCCGCACGGAGCAGGGCCGCGCCATTCGCAAGGCCTTCGTCGCCGGCGGTCCGGACATGATTTTCCTGAGTGCGGACTACAGTCAGATCGAGCTGCGCGTCATGGCCTCCATCAGCGCGGATCCCGCCATGATGGAAGCCTTTCACAAGGGGATCGACATTCACCAGGCCACCGCCGCCCGCGTGTATGGCGTGCTGCCGGAGGACGTGACCTCCGACATGCGCCGCACGGCGAAGATGGTGAATTTTGGAATCATCTACGGCATCAGCGCCTTTGGACTCTCTCAGCGCCTCGGCATTCCCCGCGGGGAAGGCGGGCGGCTCATCGAGGAGTATTTCATTCAGTATCCCGGTGTGAAAAACTACATGGACCGCACCATCGAAATGGCGAAGGAAAAGGGCTACGTGGAAACCGTCACCGGCCGCCGCCGCTATCTGCGGGACATCCGCAGCGCCAACGCGATGACCCGCAAGGCCGCCGAGCGCACTGCCATTAACACCCCCATTCAGGGCAGCGCCGCGGACATGATCAAGATCGCCATGGTTCACATGGCCACCCGTCTCCAGGAGGCCGGCCTCAAGTGCCGCATGCTGCTCCAGGTGCACGATGAACTCGTTTTTGAACTGCCGGAAACCGAACTCGCTGCCGCCCGCGAAATCGTGGGTGCCACCATGCGGGACGCACTGAAGCTGGCCGTGCCCGTCGTCGTGGAAATGGGTGCCGGGAAGAGCTGGTTTGAGGCGCACGCGTAAGCGATCCACGCGATGAACGCCCCCGAATGCACGCTCACTCCGGCCGGTGAAGCGCTTGCGAAAGCGGCGGTGGCCGCTATCGTATTCCATGAACGTGAAAGCCCAAATTCGGAGAATGAGCCGGGAGGAAATGAAGCTCGTTTGCGCGAGGCCATCAAAGATGTCCTACGAGGACCAAGTCCGTTCTATTCAGGAAGGAATCAGCCATCGGAGCGCTCCGCTGCCGCTGCCAGGCAAATTGAAGCACTCGCAAAAGTTGCCGTAAGCCTGGATTTGGGTGAGGAAATTGGCCGGGGAGGAGAACACGTGGTTTTCCGGAGGAAAGGCGATCGTGACGTGCAAAAACTGACTCTGCCGGAGGTCTACGGCTACGGTTATGTCGTGGACGCGGGTGATGGACTGGTATGGCTGAGGCACGCCATTGCATCGGAGTATTTAGGCCGTCTCGGACTTATGGACGCCGTGTTCGGAGTGCCGGTTTATGTGACGGGAATCCTCAATAATCCTTATGGCTATCCCCAAATCGCCACACGTCAGCCGTGGATTGACGGCACTATCCCGGCACCCGCAGAGGTTTCTGATTGGCTGCATGAACAAGGGTTCCTCTCTGTCGATCGGTCTGTTCACGACCGCGGTACTATTCCGGCGGGTTCCGTGTGGTATCGCCCGGCTGATAACGTGCTGATGGGAGATGCTGTTCCAAGAAATTTCATCAAAACCCCCGATGGGATTATTGCGCCAATTGACGTGTCCTTGACTCTCTTGCCCCAATTGCTGCTTCCACCGGGTGCAGTGGCCAGACACGGTGGATGAAATTCGAAGCCACACCAAACAATGAGGTTGCGTGCCGGCTGGAAACTCGATATACTCATTTAGTTTCCATAGTGAAATCGACCGCATGACTGATTCCGGTAAATTGCAGGACCCCGCCGCCTTTCGCATCACGAAGGCCGCGCGGAGCTATTTCCTGCAGCATGGGTTCCGCTCAGTGACCATGGACGACCTCGCTGAAGCGATGGGCATGAGCAAAAAAACGCTCTACGTGCATTTCAAAACCAAGCGCTCACTGCTGGAGGCGGTGATCGATCAAAAGCTCGGCGAACTCGAATGTGCGATGGACGGAGTACCGAGCGGAGAAACGAAGGACTTTGGCGCCACCTTCCTCCGGCTGTTGACCGGCATCCGTCAGCAGGCGCAGGAGATCAGCCCGACGTTTGCGCGGGACGTTGCGAGAGAGGAGCCGGCATTGTTCGAGAGGATCAAAACGAAACGCCGGGAGGTGATCGGACGCACCTTCACCCGAATCCTGAAAGTCGGCCAGAAGGCGAAATCCATTCGAGGCGACATTCCCGCCGATCTCCTCGTCGAAATCCTGATCGGACTGACCGACGCCGTGGCGGT
>DATAIE010000188.1:0-6744 GCA_036262875.1 Verrucomicrobiales bacterium | reverse complement strand
ACAGCCTTGCTGTTTTTGGCGGGGCAACTGCTCACCATGGTCTCGCTGCGCATTGGCGATGTCTCGGTGGCCACGCCGGTCCTGGGACTGAAAATCATCATGGTGGCCCTGCTCACTGCCGCATTGCTGGGCGAGCCGGTGGCGGCGGCACTTTGGATCGCCGCCGGGCTGAGTTCGGCGGGCATCGGGCTGCTGAACTTCAGCCGGCCTGCGGTGGACAGCCGTGTAGGCACCACCATCCTCACCGCGAGTCTGGCTGCTTCCAGTTATGCGCTGTTCGACGTGCTGGTGCAGAAATGGGCTCCCGCGTGGGGTGCGGGGCGCTTTTTGCCGGTGATGATGGGATGTGCGGCGCTGTACACACTTCTCCTGCCGGTCCCCTCCACTGAATCGGCGGCGCTGACCAAACAAGCGGTGCGATGGCGAACATGCGGTGCGGCCTGCCTTGCCGTCCAGGCACTCATGCTTGTTTCCTCCATCGCCATCTACCGCCACGCGCCGGTGGCCAACGTGCTCTACAGCTCCCGAGGCCTGTGGAGTGTGCTCGTGGTCTGGCTCGCGGGCCGCTGGCTGGGCAGCTCTGAAGGCCGCCACAGCCGCCGCGTTTTCGCATGGAGACTCGCCGGTGCCGTGCTGCTGACGGCGGCCATCGTGGTGGTCTCCCTGAATTTCAGTTCCTCTGTATCCGGAAGATGATGTCGGATCTTACGGGGCCTTGCCGACCACGGGAGCGGTCGCAGGGGGGCTGCTGAGTTGAGCGAAGCGGGTGCGCATGTCGTTGTCCACCTGCCGGGTTTTCAAGGCTACAGCACGGTCTACGGCTCCTGCGGCGAATCGTCCGAGGGACAGCTTGCGCAGTTGATCGCGGGCGGACGCAGGGTTCTCAGGCGTTTTGAAAAGCAGGTCCACCAGCGTGTTCTGCTGGGCGACGGAAATCATTTCCATGCGCGCGACGAAGACGCGTTCCATGGCATCCGGTTTCGGAGTGATCTGGAGCGGGAGGACGGTATCCACCCACGGCTGCGGCAGCACGGCGAGGATGCGCGTGCCGGATTCTTCGAACCAGAGATTGTCCCACGTGGCCACCATGGCTGCGGCTTCCGCTTTGGTGAGGCCTTCCGTTTCCAGGGCACCCAGCATTTCCGCTTTCAGGCGGGGTGTAGAGGTCGCGAACGGCTCCGTGGCATCCGGGAGTGCGACTTGCAGACGGCCCTCCTCTTTATAAAACGGCTGCCTGTTATTCTTGATCGCCTCCTGATCCATAATCATTTTGTAGGGCAGCATCCGGTCCACCCGTTTCCAGACGGACTTTCCGTCCACCACGTGCAGCAGGAACAGCACAGGGACCGTA
The DNA here is from genome assembly GCA_036262875.1 of Verrucomicrobiales bacterium. Classification (GTDB taxonomy): domain Bacteria; phylum Verrucomicrobiota; class Verrucomicrobiia; order Verrucomicrobiales; family V1-33; genus V1-33. The sequence goes on along the minus strand of DATAIE010000188.1, from coordinate 5,393 downwards.
TCCGGTGACTGATTGGTCACCTGGAACGAATGATCGTCGTTTGTGCTGGCCGTGATCATGCGGGAAAGGTTGTTCCCGGCACCCCGATAGAAAATGAAATGATCCGTTTCCGGCGCGGGGATCTTTTCCTTTTGGGTGGCGGCGGGTTGCATGCGGAAGAGCCATGCGTCCGGCACATTGCGGGCGGTGGTGTAATGCCGGCCTTCCGCGCTGTCGGCGACCGGCACCGTTTTCAGCTCTTCCGGAGTCACCGGCAGAAGCTTGCCCTGCCAGGTGGCACTGGAGCCCTTCCGGGCCGGGTGCGGATACGCTTCAGTGATCATCCCCTGGGGATAGTCAGCCGTCACCTTCACGTCCATGGGGGCATCCGGGTAAAAATAGAGCACCGGAGTCTCCATGCGGACGGCGTAGTTGATACGGATGGGCTCGGAAGCCTTCATGGCCGGACGGTCGGCCGCGGCGATCCTTGCCGCTGCTGCGGCTTTGTTCCCGGTGACAAACTCCGGAAGAGGCGTCACGTCATTCTGGCCCTGATACCAACTGAGGGCGGCTCCGTCCGGTGCCTGGAGCACTGTAAAGGTGCCCCATTCGTGCACCGTGAATTTTGCCTGGGCGGAGGTGAGGCCGGCGGCGAGAGCCGCGAGCAGGATGGGTAGATGCGGTGTTCTCATGGCAGTAGCGTAGAGAGGCTCTACGCGGTGTTTGTAAGCCGTTCGTAAAATGTGACGGGACAAAAAATTCGGGGCGTCCCCGCCGCCCGGGGCATCAGGGAGCCTGCGCAGCCGTGGAGTTCACGACTTTTCGCATTCCCTCCCTCATGGCCTCCAGGTTTTCCTTCGGTATCGAGGACTTCAGCGAAGACGCGACTCCCTTTGCGGGTTCAGGCTGACTCAGGCGGGTATAGCGGGCGTGCAGTTCCTCGCTCTTCAACGCTGCCACGTGATCCACCGCACCGGGCGCAAAACGGCCCAGGGCCAGCTTGCGCAACTGTTCGCGCGCCGCCGCGGGATCGTCGGGGTTCCGGTCCAGCAATCCGGCCAGGGCATTCTGCTGGTCGAGGGAAATCAGCTCCAGCCTTGCCACGAAGACCCGGTCCAGGCTGTCCGGCTGAGGAGTGATCTGGAGCGGGAGAGCCGCATCCACCCATTTTTGCGGAAGCAGCGCCAGCACGCGGGTGCCCGGTTCTTCAAACCACAAATTGTCCCAGGTGGCGACCATGGCGGCGGCTTCCGTTTTGGTGAGACCTTCTGTTTCGAGAGCGGCCAGCATTTCGCTCTTCAAGCGTGACGTGGAGTCCGCGAGAGGTTCGGAGGTTTCCGGAAGGCTCACCTGGGTGGCGGATTTTTTCCCCTGCCACAGGAGGTTGTCCGCACGTGTCCACACGGCCCTTCCGTCGGCAACGCGCAGAAGAAAAAGCACCGGCACCGTTTCCGGTTTGAAATTGGTGAAGGTAAACGTGCGGTCGTCTTTGGTGGCGGCGCTGATGGACATGGGAACGGTATTTCCGGCACCGCGGTAGAAAATGAAGTGATCGGTTCCGAGCGGTGTTTCGACCTTCGGCTGCGCGGGCGGCGGCAGGAGTGAATCCCCCGACACAGCGAAGGAGGGCATCACGGGAGCAGCGGGAGCTGAATTCCGGAAGAGCCATGCCTCCGGCACCGCCCGTGCCGCAGCGTAGTGCCGCCCCAACGGCCCCGAGGCATCCGGCACCGTTTTCAACGACTCCGGAGTGGCGGGGAGCAGAGAGCCCTGCCATGAGGCTCCGGTGGCTGTGGTGAGAGCTCTGGGAAAAAACTCGGTGATCTCTCCCTGCGGGAAATCCACCGCCACCTTCACGTCCATAGCCCCGTCCGGGTAAAAATAGAGCACCGGTGTCTCCATCCGGACAGCATAGGGCTGGGAACGCTGCACCCTGCCGTTGACGAGCCTTTGAGCCGTTCCGGTCTTTCCCGCGATTTGGAATCCCCGCATCGCGTGACCGACAAAGGGCGGCAGCGGCGCGATGTCCCGCTCCGCGAGATACCATTGGAGGGTGGTTCCGTCGGGAGCCTGGAGCACTGTGAAGGTACCCCATTCATGGACCGTCAGTTTGGCGCGGGCGGGAACAGCGGCGGCAAGGGCCGCAACAAAAAACGTTAGGACCGGCTTATTCATGAGCCAGTTTATGAGCGTTGCGCTCATCCTGCGTAAGCGATTTGTAAAATATGCGGCCCCGATTGCGGTTGAGAAATGATGGGCGGCTCTTTTTGAGAAGGTCATGAAATTCGCCGTCGCGTTCAGCCTTTTCGCCGCCCCCTGCCTGGCGCAGGACGGCTGGCGAAAACTGCCCCCGGTGCCGGAGCCCCGCGGCCTTGCGGCTGCTTTCGCCGGTGTTTCGGGAGAGGCGCTGCTTGTGGCGGGAGGCGCCAACTTCCCTGACAAAATGCCCTGGGAGGGCGGAAAGAAAGTCTGGCATGACCGGATTTGGGTGCTCGACGCGCCCGACGGTGCGTGGCGCGAAGCCGGCAGGCTGCCGAAACCGCTGGCCTACGGTGTATCCGTTTCAGTGAATGGTTGTGTGCTCTGCGCCGGCGGCAGCGACGCCTCCGGACCCTCTGCCGGCGTCTTCGCTCTCGAATGGAAGAACGGGAAACTGGAGCGGAATACCACCGTGCCTCCTGCGCTCCCTGTTCCGCTCGCCAGTGCGGCGGGAGCGGTGGATGCGAATGACGTCGTTTATATTGCCTGCGGCACCAGCGAGCCGGGAGAGAAGAAAGCATCGAACCGTTTTTTTGCGGCGGGTTGGCGGTGGAAGGTTCTCGAATGGCGGGAACTGGCTCCGCTGCCGGCGGAACCGCGCATCCTGCCGGTCGCCGCCGCGCACGGGGATTCGTTTTATCTCTTTGGCGGCGCGGCACTGGAGACGAAAGATGGAAAGACGGTGCGCCGCTATTTGCAGGACGCCTGGCGCTATTCGCCCGGAGCAGGCTGGCAGCGGCTTGCGGATATGCCAAAGCCCTGTGCGGCGGCACCCTCGCCCGCGCCGGTCTTTACAGATGCCGGCAAGGTCGAGGTTCTGATCGCGGGCGGTGACGATGGCTCGCTCGTGAACTTCACGCCGGTGGAAAAACATCCGGGATTTCCCGGCGCGCTTCTCCGCTACGATGTCACGGCGAACACCTGGAGCCAGTCCGGTAAAGTGCCCGCGCCGCGAGCCACGGCTCCCTGCGTTTCATGGCGCGGCGAATTTGTGGTGCCCAGTGGCGAGGTGCGCCCGGGAGTGAGATCACCGGAAGTGTGGACGCTGCGCCCGCCTGACAAAAAATGAGCGCCCTTTCCAATCCGGCATCTGCTTCATCCTCCGCCATGCGCACGGCATGGAGGATTGTCGCATTGCTGGTGCCGGTGGCGCTGCTCAACTATCTCGACCGCCAGATGCTGGCCTCGATGAAGGGATCGGTGATGAGTGCGGTGAGCGATATCGGGACCGAGGGAAACTGGGGGTTTCTGCTGGGCTCGTTCAAGTGGGTGTATGCCTTTTTTAGTCCCATCGGTGGCTACCTGGCCGACAAATTGAGCCGGCGGCGCGTCATCCTCTTCAGTCTCGTTGCGTGGTCCCTGGTGACGTGGGCCACCGGTCACGTGCATACTTACAATGAACTGCTGATCACCCGTGCCGCTATGGGTATCAGCGAGGCCTTTTACATTCCGGCGGCGCTGGCTCTCATTGCCGATTATCATATGGGCCCGACGCGTTCACGCGCCGTCGGCATTCACCAGATCGGAATTTACGCCGGGGTCATCGTCGGCAGCTTCAGTGGCTACGTGGCGGACAGTCCTTCGCTGGGCTGGCGCTGGGCCTTCGATGCCTGCGGGATCGCCGGTGTTGCCTATGCCGCGGTGTTGCTGTTCTGGCTGCGCGATGCCCCGCGCGCGGGAGTGGAAAACCGCCTTACGGTTTCCGTCGGTGCCGCTGCGCGCGGGCTGCTGAGGAACCGCAACTTCATTCTGCTCGTCCTTTATTTCACACTCCCTGCCATCGCAGGCTGGGTGGTCCGCGACTGGATGCCCGCCATTCTGCGCGACGAACTGAAGATGAAGCAGGGCCCCGCCGGGGTCTCCGCCACGGTGTGGTGGCAGGGCGCGGCGATTGTCTCCGCCCTTTTGGGAGGCTGGCTCGCGGACCGCTGGATGCACCGCGGCGTGCGCGGGCGCATCCGTGCCAGTGCGCTCGGGATGAGCTTCATCATCCCGGCGCTGCTGGGCATTGGTTTCGCGCTTCTGCACCAGTCTCTGTGGTTTGCCGTTGCGTTCCTGGTGCTGTATGGACTCGGCTGGGGACTCTTCGACTGCAATAACATGCCGATCCTCTGTCAGATCACGCGACCCGAATTCCGCGCCACCGGATACGGCATCATGAATTTCGTCAGCATCAGCATTGGCGGATTTGCAGACTGGGGTTTTGGCGCGCTGCGCGATCAAAAAGTTCCCGTGCTGTTTATCTTCAGCCTCATTGCCGCCGCCGCCGCCCTGTCTCTCATCATGGTGCTGCTGATCCGACCTTCTGAAAAAGAGCCATGAATCTTCCCGCCTCCCTGCGCCTCCACGGCCTCGTCGCCGCCACGCACACCCCGTTTCACCGCGACGGATCATTGAACCTTGCGGCGGTGGAACCGCAGGGGGCGCATCTCCTGAAATCAGGCGTGGCGGCGGCATTCATCGGCGGCACCACGGGCGAGTGCAGTTCTCTTACCCTGGAGGAACGGCTGGCCCTGGCGGAGCGCTGGTTCGCGGTGGTAAAGGGCACGCCTCTGCGGGTCGTGGTGCACGCCGGCTCGAACTGCCTCGCCGATGCCCGCGCTCTCGCCGCCCAGGCGCAGAGGCTGGGTGCCGCCGCGGTCGCCGCGCTTGCCCCCTCTTATTTCAAGCCGCGTTCCCTCGACATGCTCATCGCCTGCTGCGCGGAGATTGCCTCTGCTGCGCCGGAGACGCCATTCTATTATTATGATATTCCTTCCATGACCGGCGTGTCTTATTCCATGCCTGATTTCCTGACGCAGGCCGGAAGCCGCATCCCCACTCTCGCCGGACTGAAATTCACCAATCCGGACCTCATGTCCTATCAGTTTTGCCTGCGCGCGGCTGAAGGCCGGTGGGACGTGCCCTTTGGAGTGGATGAGCACATGCTCGGCGCACTGGCGATGGGCGCACAGGGAGCCGTGGGAAGCGGTTTCAATTTCGCGGGTCCCGTCTACAACCGCATGCTCAGCGCCTTTGCCCGCGGTAATCTGAAAGCCGCCCGCGTCGAGCAATTCCGCGGAGTGCAGTTGATTCAGCTTTTCAATGGCTTTGGCTACATGGCCGCCGCGAAAGCCACGATGGAAATGCTGGGGGTAAATGCAGGTCCGCCCAGG
>DATAIE010000187.1:0-2091 GCA_036262875.1 Verrucomicrobiales bacterium | reverse complement strand
GCAGTAGGTGCAGATGGTGCGCGTCCGTTTGGTGGCCTCGATGCTCTTGGACTGGAAGACGTCACTGATGGCCGAGGTGGGACAGGCCTGAGAGCATGCGCCGCAGGAAACGCAGGGGGAATTTTCAAACGACGTATCCAGTCCCTTGATGATGCGCGCTCCGAATCCGCGACCGTGCATGGAGAGCACGAACTGGCCCTGCACCTCGTCGCACGCCCGTACGCAGCGGGAGCAGTTGATGCACTTGGACAGGTCGCTCGTCATGTAGGGATGCGAGAGGTCCTTTTGCCGGTCGAGGTGATTCGCGCCCTCGGGGTAGCGGACCTTGCGCACGCCCACTTTGGCGGCCACGGTTTGCAGTTCACAGTTGCCGTTCACTTCGCAGGTCAGGCAGTCCAGCGGGTGATCCGTGAGAACCAGCTCCACGATATTCCGGCGCAGGCCCCGGACTTTTTGGGATTCGGTAAAAATGTGCATCCCCGGCGCGATGGGGGTGTGACAGGACGCCACTACCCGCCGCGGTCCGTCCGGCTGCATGGCCACTTCCACCGAGCACACCCGGCACGCTCCGTAGGGCTCCAGTTGGGGGGCATCGCACAGCGTCGGCACGTGCCCGCGCCCCCGGTGACGGTCGATGAAATTCAAAAGCGTGTCACCGGCCTGATAGCGCAACGGCTGGCCGTCGATGTAAGCGGTTTGTTGAGTGAGGTCCTGGACCATGAGTGGGGGAAAGGATACGATGGAACGCCCTTAAAGGGAAGCGCTCCTTTACTTAATCCCGCCGTGACCCCGGTTTGTCAAAAAGCGTGCGCACCGATTTACGGGGAGGGGCTTTGGCTCTCTCCTCCTTGAATGTTTTCCGATTCCCCGTTGAATGCGGGTTTTCATGCCCACTCAAGTCACGATCCAGGTTCCTGGCAGCACTTCCAATATCGGCCCGGGATTTGATTGCCTCGGCATCGCCCTCGGCCTCTACAACCGCCTGACGGTGACCCGGGAGGAGGGCCCCCTGACGGTGGAGCCCGCCCACGCGATGATCCGGGAATGCGCGCGGCTGTTTTTCCGCCGTACGAATGTCACGGAATGCGGTTTCCGCTGGAGCGTGACGGGAGATGTGCCCATCAGCCGGGGACTGGGCAGCAGTGTCACTATCCGGCTGGGTATTCTGGCTGCGCTCAATGAACTCAGTGGCCGCCCGCTGACCCAGGATGGACTTTTTGCCCTGTGCAGTGAGGTGGAGGGACACCCGGACAACGCGGGGCCGGCGGCGTTCGGAGGATTCGTGCTCACCGATGCGCGGGGGGAATCGTTCCGGTTTGAGGTCTCGCCGCGGCTGAAGTTCGTGCTGTTGATTCCGGATATGGAGGTGCTGACCGAGCACGCCCGCCGGGTGCTCCCGCCGACGATCGGTCATCGCGAGGCGGTGATGAACATCGGGAATGCGAGCATCATTACTGCGGCGTTTGCCACCGGGCAGTATGAGAAGATGCGGGACTGTTTCGATGATGCGCTGCATCAGCCGTATCGGGCGCACTTGGTGCCCGGTCTGTTCGAGATGATCGAGGCCGGGGTCAACGCCGGAGCCCTGGGCGGATTTCTGAGCGGTTCGGGCTCTACGGTCTGCTGTCTGGCGCTGGAGGGGGCGGAGCAGGCGGTGGGCGAGGCCATGCGGGCGGCGTGGCACGGGCCGGCTGAGGCGGTGATTCGTATCGTGACGGCTGACAACCAGGGAGCCCACCTTGTTCCCTGAAACAATCCTCTACCACGCATGGCCAAAGAAAACCTCGACCGGCTGGAGCAGTTTGGGATCGATGTGATCCTGGGCCGCCGCCGCGGCTTCAAGGCCACCATGCTCCGGGGACTGCTCAATGGATTGTCCCGGCTCTTCCGGTCGCTGGTCCAGGGCCGGCTGGCGCTTTTCCGGCACCGGATCAAGACGGATTATCATCTGGGCGCGACGGTCGTGAGCATCGGAAATCTGACCGTTGGCGGCACGGGCAAGACGCCGGTGGTGGAAATGCTGGCGCGCCGGCTCCAGCAGGAGGGGCGGCGCGTGGCGATTCTCAGCCGCGGCTACAAACGAATCAAGCC
>DATAIE010000186.1:0-1571 GCA_036262875.1 Verrucomicrobiales bacterium | reverse complement strand
GGTTTCGATGCGGCCGAGAAGTTTACCTTCCGGCGTCATGACATGCACGCCGCCGGGACCCGTGGCCCAAAGATTGCCCTGGGTGTCCACCTTCATGCCGTCGGGCGATCCGCGGTACTTCCCGCTTTGGGCCATGGCGGTGACGTCAGCGACCACCTTCGACGCCCCGAGGGTGCCGTCCTCTTTCAGCGGGAATGATTTCCATAGCGCCGCCTTGCCGTCAGACTGCGCCACGTAGAGCGTCTTCTCGTCCGGGCTGAGGGCGATGCCGTTGGGAAAGGTCATCTCTTTCGTGAGCAAAGTGTTCTTCCCTTCCGGCGTCACGCGATAGACGCCGTTCCATTCCAGTTCACGGTTCTCTTTGTCCGTGGGGCCTTGTGGCAGGCCGTAGGGAGGATCGGTGAAGTAGAGATTTCCCGCCTTGTCAAAACACAGGTCGTTGGGGCTGCTGAAGCGCTTGCCCTCGAAGTTGTCCACGATGGTGCGCTTGCCGCCTCCTTTTGTCAGGACGGAAACGCGCCTGTCCCCGTGCTCGCAGGAGCAGAGTTCTCCCTTTGCGTTAAAGGTGAGGCCGTTGCTCCCCGGCTCCTTGCTGTAAGGCAGATGACCGGTAAAACCACTCGGGTTCAAAAACTCGCTCATCCCCTCGCCCCCCTTCCATTTCATCACGTGATTCTCCGGCACGTCGGAGAAAAGAAGCGCCCCGAGTTCCTTCGACCACACGGGCCCCTCCGACCAGTTCAGCCCGCTGGCCAGCACTTCCAGCTTCGCCTCAGGGTCAAGGAGAGCATCCAGTCCGGCATCCACTTTTACCACAGTGCCCATCGTCGGACGGGGCGTCAGATCATCGGCGGGAGCCATGGACGCAGTGGCCAGCACAACAGGAAGAAAAGCGATGGGCAGTTTCATAGTACCAGGAGAATGAGAAGGACGGATGCCGGAGGCAAGCGCCATGACACCGCATTCGATACACGAGGATTCCCGTTGCTAACCAGCTGCCGCAGAGAGCAGGGTGCCGGGTCGGCATTTTTGGCAGAATCCGGACTAAATCATGACGCGTTCACGCAAGCCTTCTCAACCCTTTGAGCCTGACCCTCCCTTTGACATCCCAGAAAGGGAACCGCCCAAAAGCGTATTGGATTTCAGAGAGAAACTCAAGGCGCGCTTTCCTGAGGATGCGGCGCGGGCGACTGCGAACACTGAACAATACTGGGGCCGCCCGTGGGAGGAGATCACCGATTACGGATGTGGGGTTTGGTTCGAAAAATTTGGAGCGCAAACAGCGGCGGCAATGCGGCGCAGGGATGAGGAAACCGTACTCGCTCACTTGCAGTGCATCTCAGAGAAGCTTCAAACCGCGGACAAGCAGCTGGCAGACGCCATCGATGTCAGCTACATGGAAAACCTGTTCTACAAGCTGGATAAGAGGAGTCAGCGGTGGGGATGGCTGCGCATACCTCAGAATCTTAAAGACTTGTACATCCAATTCTGGGGTGTGATTGGGCCGTCACGGATTGAGGCCTTGGAGAGAAACCGTAGACGCAAAAAAGCGCCGTGACCCTCTAGCCTCC
>DATAIE010000185.1:0-6362 GCA_036262875.1 Verrucomicrobiales bacterium | reverse complement strand
CCCGCCACTGTGTAGGAACCGGTCGCGGCGCTCATGTTGCCGGCGGAGGGAATGGCGTTCAGATTGCCGGTGCCGTTGGTGGCACCGCCAAAATCGACCGTCCCCGCGTTCGCCGTAAAGTTGATCCCCGTCGCGGAAAAATTGCCGCTGCCATTCACCGCAAGGGAGCCGCTGGTGATCGTGGTGACGGAATTTCTCCACGCCACGAATTCAGTGATCGGGAAACCAATGGGGGTCAGATCGAACTGAAATCCGAATTCCGCCGCTGCGGAGCCGGCACCACCGCCCACGGCCGGCTGCAAGTTTGAGGCGAAGTTCGCCGGATCAATCGATGCGCTCACAAATTGAATGCTGGTGGGCGCGGTGAGGCTGTTGACATCGACCGTGATACTGCCTGTCACCGTGCGCGGCCCCATGCTGCCGGCAGCCTGCGCGGTCGCATTCAAATTAAGTCCCGGATTGATGGTGGCCCCTGCCACCGTCGTGTTGCTCGTTCCCGCGAGGGTGAAGATGACATTGACCGCTCTGACAGAGGCCGGCGCAGCAAAAAGGGCAGTGACGGAAAGAAGGGCGGCGTATTTCATAAAGTCAGCTATTACCCGGAACCGGCCTGATTTTTAAAAACTTCGCGGTCAGCGACAAGATAATTTCACCGGCATTTTAGACACCCATTGCCTGGGGAGTTACCCCGAAAACAGCCGTTTCCAATTGGCCGCCACCGCGGCAGCGAGAGCTTCCGGGGCGTCTCCGCGCAACCCGGCGAGGGCTTCATAAGCCAGGAGCAGATTCGCGGGATGATTGACAGGTTTGCCGCTGTCCGGGTTTACCAGCGGGTTCCGGTTTTGTTCCGGCGGAGGAAGGAGGTCGGGCGCATCCGTTTCCACGAGGACCCGGTCCGCGGGCAGTTCCTGAAAGAGGGATCGCTGCGGCCCTTTGCGCTCATGAAGGAAATACGGAGGAAAGGAAAAATGCGCGCCCCGCTCCAGGAGAAACGGCGTTAGCGCCGGGGGCCCGGCCCACGCATGCAGGAGAAACCCGCGCACCGGAACGGCATGTTTTTGCAATACCTGACGCAGAGGTTCGTGGGCTTTGACGCAATGAATGGTAATGACCACATTCCGTTCCCTGGCCATTTCCAACTGCCGGATAAAGACGCGCTTCTGATCCTCGATGTCGTGCCCTTCGATCCAGCAATCGAGCCCCGTTTCGCCAATGCTGGCTTCCGGATGCCGCTCCAGGAAATCCGAGAGCGATTTTTCCCATCCGCCGGTTCGCTCTTTGACATACCACGGGTGGAGGCCAAACGCCGGGCGCAGCCACCGATGGGCCCCGCAGAGCAGTTCCACGGCGGACCAGTCCGCTTCGGAGGTGCCGTTCACAATGCCGCCCGCAATTCCCAGCCCCGGCAGTTCCTGGAGAATCGCTTCACGGAAAGGAGCCAGTCTGGAATCATGCAGGTGTTGATGAGCATCGTAATACATAACACCGGAGTCAGCGGTTACAGGCCGGCAGCGATTTCCTGGATGCGGCGGCCGACGTTCTCCAGGCCATTCAACCGGGTGGGCGATAACTGCCGGTCAAACTTCAATCCAGCGATGATATTCGTTCGATGGGCTGCCGCCTCCGCCGGACTCGCCCCGTGATACACCCCGCACACGAGTCCCGTGAGTCCCTTTACGAGCGGAGAGTCCGCGTCCCAGCGAAGCTTCAGCGCTCCCTTTTCAGATGCTCCCGTCAGCCACACGCGGGAAACACACCCGGGCACAAGGTCTTCCTCCCGCCGCTCCCCTTCCCCGAGCCCCGGACCGGCACACGCCGCAACGATGGCGCTCATCCGCTCGTGAGGATCCGGGATGATCGAGTAAGACTCGATCAGAGTCTGCTCGGCGGCGGCAGGTGATGTCATCGGAAAACTTCAAAGTTCAAACATCAAAGAAACTCCAACCCTCAAGCATCAAAGCACACGGATGCGCACGGTGCTTGAAGTTTGAACGTTGGAGTTTCCGCCGCAGGCGGTGCCTTACTGACTGACGCGCATGGGCATCAGCACATAGAGGAACGGAGTGTTGATGCGCACGACGCCGGGACTGACTTCATCGATGAGATCGAGAAACACTTCGTCGGCATCGAGGTTTCGGAAGGGTGCCATCAAATACTCCGGATTGAATGCGATCGCCATGTCCGGACCGTTGTATTTGACCGCCATGCTTTCGCGGGCTTCTCCGATGTCGGCGCTGTTGGCCGTGATTTCGATGCCGTCGCGGCCGAAGCTGATCTTCACGCTGTTGCTCTTGTCCTGGGCCAGGAGAGACACCCGCTGCACCGCCTGGAGGAACGGCTCCCGCTCCAGCGAGACGCGGTGCTTGGCGGCACCCGGTATCACCTGACGGAAGTTCGGGTAATTGCCTTCGATCAGCTTGCTCACCAGGAGACTGGAGTTCATCTCGAAGGCGATTTGCTTGGCCCCGATACGAATGCGGACTTCGGATTTGTCGCCGCCCTCTTTCAGGAGGCGCTGAAGTTCGTTTACGGCCTTGGTGGGGACGATGACATTGCACTCCAGGCTTTCCGGGAACTCAATATCGGCATCCGTCATCGCGAGACGGCGGCCATCCGTGGCCACCAGCGTGAGCTTGCTGTCCTTGAACTGGCAGTAGACACCGTTCAGCACGTAGCGGGTTTCATCCGTGGAAATGGCGTAGGCCACCTTTTTGAGACCGTCGCGCAGCGTCTGGGCGCTCACTTTGAATTCCTTGACGTCGTCAAACCGGGGAGGCGGCGGGAAATCGTCCGCCGGGAGGCCGAGGATTTTGAAAAAGCTGTTGCCGCAACGCATGGAGGCCGCGTTTTCGCTGCTCACCTCCACGTCGATGTCATTGGCGGGGAGCTCGCGGACGATGGTCGCCAGGCGGCGCACCGGCAGGGTGGTGCTGCCTCCCTCCTCGACTTCATCCGTGGTCACTTTGCCGCTCACCACGACATCCAAATCCGTCGTCGTCATGCTCAATTCTCCGCCAGCGACCTCCAGCAGCACGTTGGAAAGAATGGGCAGGGTGGCGCGGCTGCTGACCACATTTTGCACCTGCTGCAGTCCCTCCAGGAACTTCTCTTTGCTGATACGGAACTTCATACGGAAATGGTAAAGGGCGGTAGATAATTTGCCGATTCATAGCGCCCGGGTTTCGTTTGGCAAAGGCTTTTCCCGGCATCACGACGGCAAATCTCCCGAAGCCGTGAAATTCCCGGCATTTTCCGGTGCGGGGAATTTACTGCTGGACGCCGGGGCATTCACAGCCTTTACATGCCCGGTCCCCACCTACTGGATGAAAGAAAACCCATTACATTTTAACAAGAAACGTCCCCGCCGGTTCAAAGGCCGGCCGGGTGTTTCGGCCAATCCCAACTCTCCCGACTCAGCCGATATGGACCCCAATGCCGAAGAATCCGGCGACCCCTCGATGGAGGTCGTCCAGGACATTGCGGAGGCAGTGATGGCGGAGCAGGACCGATCCGAAGCGGAGGGCACAGCCCCCGCAGAAGCGTCAGCGGATTCCGCAGACGAAGCGTCCGGCGCCTCCTCGCCTCCCCCTCAATCTCCCAATCCCCAGCAACGCCAGCCTCAACAAGCCCAGCGGGACCCGCAGGCACAGGCTCAGGCCGCCCAGCAACGCCGCGAACAGGAACAGCAGCGGCGCGAACAGGAAAATGCCCGCCGTCAGCAGGAACAGCAGCGCCGCGAGCAGGAACGTCTCCGCCGCGAAGAGGAAAACCGCCGGCGCGAAGCGGACCGTCTGCGCCGCGAAGCTGAAGACCGCGCCCGCATGCCGATTGATGACCTTTGCAAAAAGGCATGGAAAATCTATCTGGCGGAAGTGAGCGAAGAAGGCGTGGAGCTCTTCCCGGACAACGATGCCCGCGAACTCGCCCGCCGCAGTTTCCGCCTCGCCGAAATTTTCATGCAGGAGGAAATGCGCGTCCGCCGTCCCCCTCCCCCGCCTGCCCGGGACCAGCGCCCGCCTCAGAACGGCAACAGCAGTGCTCCCCAGGGAGACGCTTCTCCACCGGAGGGCCAGCCTTCCGAACAGGAAACGCCGGCTTCTCCCGCGGAAACGCCGGTCGAGGCCTCCCCCGAAACGACCCCAGCGCCGTAACGGGCAAGCCGCTCGCTTTCATCCCAATTCCAGAAAAGGGAAGCCGGTCACGGCTTCCCTTTTTTGCGCTTTGCCTTCCGCGGCTCCGGTCCCTGGCCGGTGTCCATCAGATCGACGGTATCCAGCGGAACCAGATCCCAGTGATCGGCACGCACTTGAGTCAGCAATGCGCCACTGAGAACGATGATCGCGGAATAATAGACCCAAAGGAGCAGCAGCACGATGGGACCAGCGGCCCCATACGAGGCGGAAATGAGCCCGCTCGAGAAATACCATCCGACAACCCATTTGCCTGCCTCGAACAGCAGTGTGGTTACCAGTGCTCCCCACCACACATTTTTCCATTTCAATTTAACATGCGGAAGCACTTTGAAGATCAAAGCGAAGAGAAGAATCTCGCCACCCACCGCGATGACAAATCCCATCACGCTCCAAACTGGCAGAGAGAATTGGAGACGGGAACTCATGAATCCGGAGGCGGCACCGATCAATCCCGTGAAAAGCAGGGATGCCAGAAGAAGAAACAGAACGACAAGGACCATTCCCGCTGAAAGCAGGCGACCCTGCAGCCACGGAATAATGCCTTCCGGAGGCGGCTTGTCCGGCGTGTGCCAGATCCGGTTCAGGGAATGCTGCAGTTCCATAAAAAGACTGGTTGCTCCGAATAGGGCCGTGCCGATTCCCACAAGCGTGGCCGGCAGACTCCTGCCGTGATTCTGCGCGCTGTTTACCATCTCGTGAATTTTCACGGAAGCCTCAGAGCCCATCAGGTCATTGAGTTGCTGAAAGACCTGCCGGCTTACCAGTTCATCCCCCACCGCCCAACCCGCTACGCTCAGCACGATAACGAGGAGGGGGGTGAGGGAGAAGACAGTGTAGAACGCCAAAGAAGCACTGAGATGCAGAATATGGGCGTCCATCCATTTGCAGACGGCCTTTCGGAGGATGCTCATGGAATGAGCTCCTCTTTTCGCGCGCTTCAGAGCAAGTGGCTTCGCAGCATCCATGCATTTTTCTCGTGCGCCCGGATGAGCTGCGTCAGGAAATCAACGGTGCCGGCATCCTCCGTCTTTTCATCGGCTTCCGTGATCGCTTTGCGCAGCATGCGGACGCACGATTCATGATCGGCGGCAAGACTTTCCAGCGCGGGCTCTCCATGAATGAGTGCTCCCTTCACCTCTTTCAGCGTGGCGTGTTGAAGGAATTCCCCCATCGATCCCGGTGCGGTGCCGCCGATCATGCGGATACGCTCTGCGGTTTCGTCGATGGCTTCCACCAGTTCACGATACTGCTTTTCGAAAAGCTCGTGCAACGTGTGAAAGCGGTGTCCGGTGAGATTCCAGTGATAGTTGCGCGTCTTTTGATAGAGCACATGCTGGTCGGAAAGCACCGCCGAAAGAATAGCGGTGACTTTGCTGCGGTCCTGCGAGGGGATGCCGATGGCCGGAGAACCGTCCGTCACCGGTTTTGAGGACTTTGCGGATGCCGACTTTTTACTGGATTTAGACATGGGATTTCAGGCGTTGGGAAAATGAAAATCCCCGCCCGGTGACGAAGCACCGGGCAGAGCAGACCAGGAGCCTCCGACTTAACGGCGGCACCTGGAAACCAAATAGACTCCCGCGATCAGGCCGGCGCCAAACAGAATGCCGGCGGCCGAATAGGGATTGGCGGACGCCCAGGCACCCGTGCGGTCCGCAGTGCGGCGAGTGTAATCGGCGACATTCTCTGCCCCGTGCCGGGCGGCACTGGCGATATTGCGTCCCGTGCTGGCGAGAGGATCGATGATCTTGTCCTGCGCGGCATTTTTGAGGCCGTCATAGGCGTCGCGGGCGGTATCCTTTAAATGGTCAACGGTGTCGCGAATAGGGTGTGAGCTCATGGGTTTTACAGGTTAAGTTTGGAAACAGGTAAATGGACGAACGGCTCAGTGCGCCCTGTCGGCGGCGCGTTCGATGCCGCGTCCCGCGCTTCTCACGTCTGTTCCAATGCCGCGGGCTGTATTGCAGGAGGAGAGCGAAGAGGACGCCAGGGCAGAAGCCAGAAGGATCAGCGCGGCACGAATAAAGCTTTTTGATTTCATGGGTTTATAGGTAGTTGGATGACTGCAAGGCCTGTCCGGCAGACCCTCCGCTCAGCATTGCATCCGCTGTGCCGCAGGAACGGGGCGATCCATCGGGCGATGACCTCCGCTCCGGGAAACCGGCCCGG
>DATAIE010000184.1:0-3192 GCA_036262875.1 Verrucomicrobiales bacterium | reverse complement strand
CATGCTGTCCAGGGAGATGAAATGGATGCGGCCGTAGTTCCACGAATAGTAGCGCTCCGTGCCGGATGCCACTCCGCCGCATTCTCCCGCCGTGGGAAACACAAAGACGCGGTCGTGCGTGTATTTCCCCTCCTCGTCCTGACCGTTGAGCGTTTCATGATTCCCGATGCAGGCCCACAGCGGCACCTGCTTGAGGTAGTCCGGGTACATGTCGAAAACCGCCGCCTGGTACTGGGAGTCCATGCCGCTGTAGTAGGCGTTATCACCGAGCATCAGGATCATATCCGCACGCCGTTGTGCGTGCAGAGGGGCAAAGGCATCGCGCACCTGCCGCTGGGACAGAGAGGCGGTGCCGCAATCTCCCAGCGCCCAAAAGCGGACGGTGTCTTGAGCGCCGTCCACCGGTGGCGTGTAGAAATGGAAGGTGGCTCCCTCCGCCAGAGTGAGCCCGCCCGTTCCGATCGAATAATAATAGTGAGTGGAGGGGGCAAGTCCGGTGAGGCGCACTTCATGGTCGACGGCGTCCGCCGCCTCCTCTTTGACGCCGGTGAGTTGCCCCTGCGTCGTGCCAAAGCGGACTTTGCCGGTCACCGGAATGTCCGTGCGCCAGCACACCGTCAGAGCGGTGGAAGCCGCCATTTGCAGATAGGGGCCGCGCACCAGCGCCGGCAGCGGGGGTTCCTCCGCACGCGCGGCGGGGGACGCCGCGAAGAACACTACCGTCAACGGGGTGATTAATTTCAGGAACAGCTTCACGGGTGGTCGGTGGAAGAGAGAATTTTCTGCACGCGCTGTTCCATCGCAGTACAGGCGCTGGTGCCCCGGATGTGAGCCGGCAGCCGGGCAAGGGCACTGGCCGCCGCACGGGCGGCGGAGTCTGCCCCGGCTTTGTCTCCCGCATGGGCGAGGAGTTCCGCTTTCCGGAGGCAGAGAGATTCCGGACGGGGTGCTCTGGCGATCATCGCGTCCATGCGCTGCACGGCGGCGGTGGTGCGCCCCAGTTGAATTTCCAGTCGCAGCGCGTGTTCTTCAAAAACAGGCAGAGGATGCCGGGCGAGGAAGGCATTCACCCATTCCAGGGCCGCCGCCGGACCGTCCGCGCCCTGGGCTTCGGTCAGCCGCAGCCGCAGCGCGACGGCATCCGGCGGAGGCTGCGCGGAAGTGGAAATCAGCGAATCCAGTTCCCGCATTGCAGCGCCGGTTTCCTTCAGATCGGCGAGGGTCTGGCAATAGTCGAATTTCACCAGAGAATGCCCGGGATGCTTTTTCAGGAATGTTTCCTGAACCGCGCGAGCCTCTGCGAGCCGGCCGGTGCTCCGGAAAATGCGGCCCCGCATGGCAAGGGGAGTATCATTTGCCGGGTCGGCTGCCGTGGCTTTTGCGAGATCCGCAAGAGCCTCGGCGTAATGCTCGGCCTGTGAATAAAGGAGCGCCCGTTCGCAGAGCAGCGCGGCATTGTCCGGTTTGGCGTCGATCTCCTTTGAAATCACCAGGATGGCCTCATGCACGTCCCCGTGGCCGTGTGCCACCACGGGTCCGAGGCAGGCGAAGGCCGCCGTCAGGACGCAGCAGAGGAAAGGC
Organism: Verrucomicrobiales bacterium; assembly: GCA_036262875.1. Taxonomy (GTDB): domain Bacteria; phylum Verrucomicrobiota; class Verrucomicrobiia; order Verrucomicrobiales; family V1-33; genus V1-33. Next base: position 1,611 of record DATAIE010000184.1, on the reverse strand, counting down.
CGGTTACATTTTCGCCACATGTGGCGAATGTTAAAGAATTTCGCCTTGGGACCGCAAGTCCGGAAAGCGGAGAATCGGAAGAATCGCGGAAAACGCTACGGATTTGCGGGAGAAGCCGCAGCATTCATTTGCCGGCGGCGAGCGGCTTGAGGCGCAGATTGCGAAACTCCACCTTCATCGCAAGCCCCCCGTGGATTTGCAGTCCGATGGGAGCCGCGCCAGGATACTTGTCCGTCTTGTATTGAGAGACCTGGGTGCCGTTGATCCACACAGTGAAGGTGTCGCCTTTGGCCACAAACTTGAATTTATTCCAGTCGCCCTCCTTCAGGACTTTGGACGCCTCCTTCGCCTGCGCCTCCTCCGGGTATTTCCCCACATAGAACGAACCGGTCATGTCCTTCTTGAGGCTGCGGGAGACGCCGATCTGCAACTGCAGTTCCGGCTTCCGCACCATGAAGCCGCTGTCAATTTCCCCCTTCCAGCGCGCTTCAGCCTCCAGTTCGAAATCGCCGTAGCTGTCCTTCGTGTAGAGCATCGAGCCCTTTTTCGCTTCGTCGTTTTCACCGGTCAGCACACCATCGACCACTTTCCAGAAGGGGTTCGGGTCCGGAGCCTTCCACCCGGTGAGGTCTTTTCCGTTGAAGAGGGAGGTCCACCCATCCCCTTCATCCGCCGCCCGGACAAACAGGCAGGACATGCAGGCTGCAGCGGTGAGAAAGAAACGGCGGGTGGTGGCAACGGTGCTCATGATGACTGTCTGACTGCGCCGCCAAATGCGCGCAAGGGTCGTATCCATCCGTCTCCGCGGCGCAACGCCCGCAACGGCGCTGAGTTTTCCCGTCCGCGAATGGCGACTTGTTGCGCCCGTGCCGCCCGTTGAGTTTCCGGCTGATTTCACTCCACTCCTCCATGCGCGCCCGTTTTTTCCTAACGATTTTCACGTTCGGTGCTTTGTTCCTTTTTCCGCTGGGAGCCCAGACCAGCGCTCCGCTTCCCGAAGGAGTGAACGCCGTATGGGACACCGCAAAAGCTTTTCGCGAAGCCACTCCAGCGCGTGAACGTGTCTGTCTCAACGGCCTCTGGCGCTGGCAGCCGGCGGAACCGGGATCGGAGCAGGTACCTGCGGGAGAGTGGGGATGGTTCAAGGTGCCGGGATGCTGGCCAGGCATCACGGACTACATGCAAAAGGACAGCCAGACCATCCATGCGCATCCGGCGTGGAAAGACAGGAAATTCTCCGGCCTTTCGGCTGCATGGTATCAGCGGGAAATAACCATCCCGGCGGGCTGGACAGGACGCCGCATAGAGGTGGAGACGGAGTATCTGAACTCCTACGCCGCCGTTTTTGTGGACGGCAGGAAAGCAGGTGAAATCCGGTTTCCCGCGGGCCGGATCGATCTCTCCGCCGCCTGCCCGCCCGGCTCGACACATGTGCTCAGCCTGCTCGTCGTGGCCCTGCCGATGAGGGGAGTGATGCTGTCCTACACAGACAGTGCCTCCGCCCGTGAGGTTCAGGGTTCAGTGCCGCGTCGCGGCCTCTGCGGCGATGTCTTTCTTACCGGTATTCCCGCCGGTCCGCGACTGACTGGCGTGAAGGTGGAAACGCTGGTG
>DATAIE010000183.1:0-4092 GCA_036262875.1 Verrucomicrobiales bacterium | reverse complement strand
CCGGATACCTGCTGACAAAAGATCTGATTACCCATGCCGGTGATGACTGGACCGGCCTGATTCGCCCGCTGAAAACCATTCGTCCGGACGAGAGTGTGGATACCACGCTGCTCCGCATGCAGGGCGAGGGCACCAATGTCTATGTCGTGGAAGAGGAGGGCCGCCCCGTGGGGCTGGTCACCCTGGAGGACATTCTGGAGCAAGTGGTGGGCACTCTCGAAGATGAGTACCCGCACGACATCCCTGTGTCGCTCACGGAAGCCGTCTCGGGCGGCGGGATGGTGCTCGCATTAGAGGCTGTGACCCGTGATGAGGCCGTTCGTGAGCTTATTAACGCTGTTCCCTCTCACCGGCTTCCTCCGGGGATCGACAGGAAAGATGTGCTCAAGCTTGCGCTCGCGAGGGAAGAGGAGGTGTCCACCGATCTCGGAAACGGGATCGCGATTCCCCATGCCCGCTGCCCGAACCTCGCGGACCCGGTTGTCGTCATCGGTCGATCCGTGGAGGGGGTTGTGTTCTCACCGGAACCCGGGGAAACAGCGCAGCTGCTGTTTCTGCTCCTTACCCCGGCGGAAAGACCGGAGGTCCAGCTGGCTTTGCTCGGCCAACTGGCGCGGCTTGCCGGCACTCAGGCGAACCGGGATGCCCTCCTCCGGGCCGGCTCACCGGCGGATATGCTGGAAGCCCTGCACAGAGCGTCGGGAACTCCGGCGCCGAGTTAAAGGAATCAGAGTTGGACAGGGCCACGCCCGTAGCCTCCTCATTTATAGGTGACGGGATGCGTTTTGAAAATGCCCCTGGGTGTAAAATCCCTGCTGTCACCTTTTCCATAGAACACATCGAAAAAAACAGCACTTCCTTCGCGAGTCACCGCCGCGATAGCGCCCCCGGCAGAACAGATGCTTTGAAGTGGGGGCAGTTCCGGGAGTGGTCCGTGTTTTCCCCACACCCCAAGTGTTCCGTCTTTGAGAAGAGCCGCGCTGTGTTCGGTGCCCGCGGCGACAGCAGCGGCAGGCGGAAGATTATCCGGAACGTTGGTATCGCCCTGGTCATCCCATCCCCAGGCGAAGACTTTTCCTTTATCACTCACGGCAACAACGTGCCGATCGCCAGCCGCGATACCGGTGATTACGGGCAGGCCCTCCGGCTGCTTTTTGAAGTTTGGATCTCTTTTATTAGGCAGGCCAAAAGTGACTGCTTTTCCCTCATGAGTCAAAGCGACCGCAAAATCAGTTGCGGCTGCTACTGCGGAGAACTTCCCGCGGCTGGGAAGCACCGCAGTCACAACATCCCGATTGCGTCCCCATGCGGTGATGGTCCCATTGGAACGGAGTGCGATAACAAAATCATTCCCGCATGAAACCTGAACGACATCTCCAGAATCATGCGGTATATCGCAGCACCAGTTTGTGTTATCGCCACCCGCGTATAGCGTTCCTTTTTTTGTTAGTATCAGTTCGAGGAAATCGCTGAAATCCCCGGGGGAATCGAAGAGGTCCATATCGAGGATGTTCGAAAATCCCGCGGACAACCCGCCGGTGAAAGTCCGAACCACAGCGCTGCCGTTCGCGCAGAAATAAATGCAGCCTCCATAGCGGGTACACTTCACTCTCGTCACCGGTTGAATCTCAGGCGAAAAAGTGAGGCAGCCCCAGTCGGAATTTCCAAAAGCGCGGAAGGTGCCATCCTTGAAGAGTGCAATGGAATTATAATTCCCCCCGAAGATTTTTACGGCGGGAGATTTTGATTCCGGCCACTTCACCATGCCGCTCGTCATGTTCCAAGTGCAGACACTGCCGTCAGGAAGGATGGCGTGGGTTGAACTTTCGCTGCGGGCAAACTGAGCGATTTTGGTATCACCGCCACTGTATGTTCCAAGGATACCCTGATTGTGGATGTGAACCTTCCCGTCCTTCAGCAGAGCTCCCATGAACCATGGATCACCGGTTCCCGAAATGGACAGGGCGTTTTCAAAAACAGGCTCCTCATCCTGACTGCTTCCGGCTTTAAAAACCTTTCCTTGTTTGTCGAGATAGTAGACGCCATCACCTGCGGCTAATTGAACGGCTTCGCTGCGAGTGGCCAGGAAACCGTGATCGGTCGACCAAACTTTTCCCTCGCTGGTAACAATCAGCAAATCATTGTCGCTCGCTTTGATTGAAATGGATCTGATTCCGGCAGGCACTCCTTTCACTCCTGTCCCCCATGTGACGACACTGCCATCCTCAAGTCTTGCTGCCGAAAAATCTTCGCCCGCGGTGACCTCCAGCGCGGGTTTCAGACCAGCGGGAGGCGTGCATTCTCCGGAAAGATTGCAGCCCTGGCAACGCAAACTGCCGTCTTCGAAAAGAATGATCGTATGTCTCTTTCCCAGGGCGAAACTTTTGACCGGTTTTTCCAGCCTGATGGGCTGTCCCCAGGAAAATTGTTCCGGCACCGTCAGAAAGCTTCTCCACGATGGTGATACTCCGGGGTAACCGCAGGCAACTAAAGGAAAAAGGAAGGTGGGATAGAGAAAGGTGCGCGGGGACATGTGCTTGCCTCTCAAGGTTACAACTGCTTCAACCTATAAGCTACACCGCCGGATACTCCCACGGCCCTCGATATACACGGCTCAATCCTTTGGTCGCCTCGGTGTCGTTCACGATCTCCTCTTTAGCAGGGTCCCAGTTCAGGCTGCGGCCGAGTTTCATGGAAAGGTTAGCCAGCATGGGGAGGACGCTGGAGCGGTGGCCGGCGTCGAGGTTGCTGACGGGCGTGCCTTTCGTTTCGATGGCTTTGAGGAAGTCGGCCCAGAGGAGCTTGATGTTATGGCCGTCGGGTTCCTGGAGTTGGTGGTTTTCGTGGATGACCTGGGCCTTGCTGTTGGCGGGGTAAAAGGTCCAGCCGTCCTTCCAGCCGATGTGGAGGGTGCCTTCGGTGCCGTAGAAGCAGGTGCCGATCTTGTGCTTCTCGGCGTTGTTCTCGCCGAACTTCCGGTGCTCCCAGGTGGCGGTGAACCCTTCGAATTCGAAAACGGCCACCTGCTGCTCGGGGGAGTCCGTCGTTTGCTGTTTGTCATTGAGCACCGGAGCGCCGGAGAGGGGGCGCCCTCCGCTGCTGAAAATGCGGCGCGGACCCTTCTCCTCTGTCCACCACATCACCTGGTCGAGCCAGTGGACGCCCCAGTCGCCGATCTGACCGTTCGCAAAACCCATGAATTCCCGCCATCCGCCAGGGTGGATTTTCGCGTTGAACGGACGCAGGGGGGCTGGACCGCAATAGAGTTCCCAATCCAGGCTTTGAGGGACGGGGGCATTGTTCCGGGGCTGCTCCCGGCCTCCGCCGCCGATGACAAAACAGCGCACCTCGCCGATCTTGCCCACCTTTCCGGAACGGAGGAAGTTCATCGCATTGACGTGGTGCGGGCCGATGCGGCGGTGCAGCCCGACCTGGACGATTTTCCCCGTTTCCCGCGCCGCTTTGACCATGGCCCGACTCTCATTCACTGTGTGAGCCGTGGGCTTTTCCAGATACACGTGGGCTCCCGCTTTGAGGGCCGCGATCGCCGGCAGGGCGTGCCAGTGGTCCGGCGTGGCGATGATGGCGATCTCCGGCTTTTCCTTGTCCAGAAGCTCGCGGTAGTCCTTGTAGCGTTTGGGCTCGGTGCCGGTGAGTTCCTTCAGTTCCTCCGCGGCGTGCTCCATCTTGTCTGCATCGGCGTCGCAGAGGGCCACACACTGCACCTGGCCGGAAGCGAGGGCCTCCCGTAAAATATTCATGCCCCACCAGCCGGACCCGATGAGCACGGTGCGGTACTTTTTCGTCCCCTCCTGGGCCCGGATGAGGGGGACGGCGGAGAACAGCGTGGCAGCGGAGGCGGCGGTGGAAAGGAAGCGGCGGCGGTGCATCTCAAAGAGAGGGAGGTGGTCGTGAATGAGGGAGAGGCTGCATCCTTGGCGGTTTGGTGGCGGAGATCAAGCACCGCCGGCAGCGGAAAAACGGAAACCGGGAGCGCCGAAAAGCGTTCGCAAACCGGGAAAAATTATTTTTCGGAGGATTTGAATAAGGTTTCTTTTCTTCCGTCTAAGCCTACCGTCCGCCAGTAACGAA
>DATAIE010000182.1:0-7951 GCA_036262875.1 Verrucomicrobiales bacterium | reverse complement strand
CCTCCCTTTTCCGGTGCATAGGGGCTGTAAACCATGCCCTTTTGCCCTACCAGCGGAACACCGTAAGGAAGATCATCCTTTCGAGGCCTGGGAGGGGGCTCGGGTGGGGCCGGTTTTGAGGCGGTGGTTTCAGGGGCCTTTTCCGGAAGCGCTTTTTTAAATTCTTCGAATGCTTTCGTGACTTCTGTCAGCCGGGCATTGAGCTGGTTTATTTGAGTCCGGGAATGTTCGATGTCAGAGGCAACCAGGGAACGGGACCTCGAAATTTCCAGATTCAACTGGTCTTTCAGAGAGGCAACCTGGCTTTTGAGGCCGTCGATCTCTGCCCTCAAACTTGAAAGTTGCGGCTCCTGGCTGGCAGCCGGTTTTTCACACGAGCATAACAGGATAAGGAGCAGGAACAGAGAAATGCGGGGGACAGACGCAGACATGACTCCATGCTGGCATCAAGGCCCTCCGCCGGTCAACACCTCTCTGCAACGCCTCCGTCCCCGGGGGACGGGCAAATAATTCTAACGGGGAAAAAAACGCCGTGCTTGTCGAATTATCGGGGTGGCCGTTCGACTATCCTTTGAAACCATCAACCCAACCCCAATTCTATGAAATACATCATGCTCGTTCACATGGACACCAGGGCCTTCGGTTCACTCCCGAAAGAGGAACAGACCCGCATTCACCGGGAGTGTGGCGAGTGGCACCAGGACCTGATGGCCCGCGGTCAGAGCGTGGGAGCCACAGGACTGCAGCCCGCCGCCACACGCCTGCGGAAGAAGGACGGTCAGGTGATTGTCAGCGATGGACCGTTCGCCGAGACAAAAGAAGTCCTCGGCGGCTTCGAAACGCTGGAATGCAAAGACCTCGACGAAGCGCTCGCCATTTCCAAACGCTTCCCAACACTTCTCGCGGAATGCTGCTCTGTGGAACTGCGCCCGCTGGTCACCGGGCCGGAGGACTGCGAAAAGTGGGACGACGAGGGGTCCAACTGATCCGGCACCTCAACAGTCCGGCGGGTCCTCCTGTCAGCACAGCAGGACCCGCCGGAGTTGAAAAAACAGCACCCGTACCCGGGCCGGTTATTTCGTCGCGCAGCCTTCGCCGCAGCAGGCCTCCTGGCCGGCTTTGGCGATTTCCTCATGCGTCAGGTCGCGGGTGTGGGTGGCGAGGGACCACTGGTGGCCAAAGGGATCCGTCACGACTCCATACCGGTCACCCCAGAACATGTCGGACACAGGCATCCGCACCGTGGCTCCGGCAGCAACCGCCTGGGCAAAGGCGGCGTCCACATCTTCAACGTAGAGGTGAATCGTGATCGGAGTGCCTTTGAGGGCGATGGGGCCGAGCGCGCCCCACTCAGGGCACTCGTCTCCCATCATAATGGTTGAATCACCGATGCGGAACGAGGCATGCATCAGCTTGCCATCCGGACCAGGAAGCCGGCTGAGCTCCACGGCGCCAAACGCCTTCTTGTAGAATTCGAGTGCTGCGGCAGCGCCGGCGCACACCATATGGGGAGTAACGGAGTGCATGCCATCGGGGATTTTTTTGACGGTGCTCATAGATTTCAGATAGTGGAGTTGTAGTTTTAGTGAGAGAACGAATCGTCCGTTCAGGGATTCGACGAATCAATCTTAACCGTCCGGACACGCCAGGATAACTTTTCGGAAAAAAAATCTACCTCTATGCAACAACCGGACCACGGGCCGGCTTTCCAAACCGAACGACCTCCCGTTCTGTTATGATTTGTGAACACTTAAGGCTCATCGAAGAGGCCATTCATGCCGCCGGCATCCGGGAAACCGGGCGCGGCCGGCCATGGTCCATGAACTGCCGGGAATGGGTCTATTTCGATTGTTTTCTCGACACACCCGCCATTCGTTGCCGGTTCGCAGTCCCGGAATGCGTGGAGGATCACGTGCATCGCGGCACCCACGACGGGGAGGAGCGGGGCCTCGTTTGTTCGCAATGCCATGATGGCATCATGGGCTTTTATGAGGCAGTGCCCGGGATCGAAATATTTGGAGACTGAACGCGGGAGCCACCGGCCCGCCGCTTCCAACTGTGATGCCGGGGATTCCCTGATCCTCATTCCATTGGCGAAGCCGGGAAAAGTTATTAACGTACTCCGCCATGAAAATACTCACCCGTCTCAAATACGCCTGCGCCGCCGGCAGCCTCTGCGCGGCGCTCTGCACATCTGCGACTGCCGATGTCACCACGGTGAAACCGGAGGATGCCTCCAAACACTTCGCCGCAGTTTCCAAACACCTCGAGCTTGGCGGACCGTTTTTCACCTATGTCGATATCGATGGCGACTTCGCCAGCCTGGCGGAAGTGGGTGACAAGCTGATCGATTTCGCCCGCAAGCAGGGCACCGGCATCAACAAGGACCTGAGCGCCGGAAAAATCATCGAAGCGCTCGGCTTCAACAGCATCAAAGCGCTGGGGCTCAGTTCGCGCGGTCTTGGCAAGGATCTGTATCACAACCGGGCGCTCATTTACATGCCCGGCGGTCCGAAGGGGCTCATGAAACTGTTTGGAGGCAAGGCGGCTCCCTATCGCATTACCTCCTTCGCTCCTGGAAACAGCGGTCTCGCGCTTCAGGTGGAGTTGTCCCTTTCCGCCCTGTTGGAGACGGCGGAGGGAGTCATCAGAGCGACCGGCGAGGAAAGCGCTCTCAGCCAGTACCGCATGGGCCTTGCCTTTCCGGTGCCCGGGCTGAACATGAACGTGGGCGAACTGGTGGGGAAGCTGAACACGCGTATCATGGTGGCAGTGCGGTTTGAAGACGGGGCCAAAATCTCCGTGCCGGGAGCGCCCGTGGAGTTTCCCCGCACGCAAATTATGATCGCGCTGGATGATGTGGATTTTCTGATGGAGCCCCTCCTGGCGATGCTGGGTGACAACGACAATGTCTCCGTGGAAAAAGGCGACGGCTTCACAGTCATCCGGCCAAATGCCTCGCTGCCGGGCGGGCTCGACTACTTCAAGCCGGGCCTGTATCACGACAAGAAGAGCAAGCGCATTATCCTCACCAGTCACGTGGATCTCGCCAAATCCGCCGGCACGGGCGACACCCTGGGGAGCAATGCGGACTTCAAGAAAGCCATGGAGGGACTGCCCGCTGAAGGCAACGGACTCACCTATGTGACGCCGCAGTTCGTGAAGACGTTCTTCGATTTCTACAAGGACTTGATCCACCAAACGGCCTCGGCCGGCGGCTCTCCGCGCGGGATGGATGAATTGATGAACTCCATGTTCGAGCTTTTCCCGCAGCCCAAAGTGCCGGTGGCCAGCATCTATGCGAATGTGCCGGAGGGAATGCTGTTCATGTCCAACACCGGTGAAACCCACAAGCAAACCATCGCCCAACTGGCCATCATGCCGGTGGCGTTCGTAGCCGGAGTGGCCGCGGGCTACCAGAGCACCATGCAGCGCGCCCGGGCCAGCGCCGAACGGACCGAACGCTCCATCGAGGAAAGCGCCCCTAACGGAGGCGGTTCGGCCAAAGCCGTGAAGAGCAATCTGCAGCAGATCGCGTTTTCCGCCCAAACTTACTTTATCGACAACCCGAAGGAAAAGGAGGTCTCCTACGAGACGCTGGTAAAGAATGAACTCATCTTCGACCTCGATCCCGTAGCCGGAGAGTCCTACAAAGGACTCACGCTGAAGCGGGGCGGTGGCGAACTCAGCGTAAAGGTCAAAGGCGGCGACGCCATCACCTTCAAATATCAAGCCGCAAAGTAAGCAACTCTCCTATTGAATGAAGACGGCGCCCCCGGATTCCGGGAGCGCCGTTTTTTGGACAGGCCGTGCAATTCCCGGGATGACAGGCATTTCGGGGGGTGCTACAAATAAGGAATGGCTGCGCCTGCTCTACGAACTAACAAGGCAACCCTTCGCGCCGTGAAGGCGATGGTCGCGAGCGCCCGCACCCTGCCTTTGGAAAATGGCGACAGATTGTCCGCAGTGGAATTCCTGCGCCGCTTCCAGGCCATGCCGCTGGTGAAGAAAGCCGAACTTGTCGATGGTACCGTCCATATGCCCTCTCCAGTCAGTCTCACTCAACACGCTTTGCCTGACATCATCCTCCAGACCTGGCTCGGCACTTACATGGCTTCTACTCCGGAAGTAACAGGCGGGGCCAATGCAACCGTTCGGCTTAACTCACAGGATATTCCCCAGCCCGACTCGCTGATGATGATTCGGCCGGAATACGGCGGTGCCGCGCGGATTGGCGACGACGGCTTCATCGAGGGCCCGCCGGAACTGGTGGTGGAAATTGCCGGGAGCAGTGCATCCATCGATCTCGGAGCAAAACTTCAAATCTACCACCGGGCCGGCGTGCGGGAATATCTGGTATGGATAACCGGTGAACCCCGCGTGGAATGGCGCACATGGAATGACGACTCGGGTGAGTATGACTTTCTCGCCGCCGGCACGGAAGGCGTGGCGCAGAGCCGGGTATTTCCGGGCCTGTGGCTGGATGTGGCGGCCCTCCTGGATCACGACGCTTCACGCCTTCTCGCAAAACTGCAGCGCGGCATCGCATCGGCGGCGCACAAGACCTTCCGGAAGAGGCTGGCGGCGAAAGCGGGGCGCTGAGCCGCCACGCAAACGAGCCCCGCACAGATTGGTTGCAGGCGGACGGGAACCGCCGATGACTGGCCGCTTACCACCTCTATGAAACCCATCCTTACTTCACTCATCGCTGCATCGGCTCTGGCCGCCGGATTCGTGGCCACCGCTCAGGACGCCGCCAAACCCGCGGCGGCTCCCACACCGAACACACTGACGGAGGCGGAAACCAAAGCCGGCTGGCAGTTGCTTTTCGACGGCAAGGACCTCGCGGGCTGGCACAACTTCAAGAGCGAGAAGATTCGGAAAGGCTGGCAGGTCGTCGACGGCGACCTCGTCTGTGTCGATCCACACGATGCCGGCGATCTCTGCACCAAAGACGAGTATGACTGGTTCGAGCTGCAACTCGACTTCAAGATGGGCGAAGGCGCCAACAGCGGCATCATGTATCACGTCACCAACGCCGGTGGCGCTGCCTGGGCCACGGGTCCCGAACTTCAACTGGAAGACAATGCCAAAGCCGCTGACAAACAGCGCTGCGGCTGGCTCTATGCGCTCTATCAGCCGCCGGTCGACCCGAAGACCAATGCACCGCTCGACGCCACCAAACCCGCCGGTGAGTGGAATCACCTCCGCCTGCTGATCAGCCCGGAGAAGTGCGTGCATGAGATCAACGGCGTGAAGTATTTCGAGTACGTTCTCGGCAGCGACGACTTCAAGAAACGCGTCGCCGCCAGCAAGTTTGGCAGCATGAAGGATTTCGCCAAATTCGACAAAGGCTTCCTCTGCCTCCAGGGGGACCACGGCAAAGTGTCCTTCCGGAACATCAAGCTCCTGCCGGTGAAAGCCGCGAAGTAGAACGCCGCCGCGCATCACAGTCCTAAACAAAGAAAACCCGCCGGGCTCCTCCGGCGGGTTTTCTGTTTAAGGCGGCAGTGCTTCGGGGCTGGTTATTTGATCAGCCGGAAGTTGATCGGATAGCGCATCAGTTTGCCTTCCTTCGCCTTGATCATTCCGATGATGACCAGACCGAGCAGACCGAGTGCCACGACGGCGAGAAGGAGGCTGATGATCGTGAGCAGGAAGCCAGGAAGGAAGGACAGCAGGGAGATCACGAGAATGAGGGGCACATAGAAGATGGCGATCGTGATGGCGAAGTTCGTTGCCTCTTTGCCGTGGGCGTCCACCGCGGGGCTTTCCTTGCGTTTGATCAGCCAAACGATCCACGAAAAGAGGTGGGCCAGCATGACGAAGGTCTTTTCTTTTTCAGCAGGCATGGCGCCTCCGCCAAAAGGCGGCGCGTCTTCAAACTTGATGTTCAATTTGGCGGAGATGTTATCGACGGAGGATTCGCTCATAAACGGGTCGGTGGATGGGGTTTTTGTTTGGTGGATGGAAATTAATCCGGACTTAAGCAGGCGGAACGCCACGCTATGATCCAAATACGGGAACTCGAAACAAAAGGTTCCCGGGATACTCCAAAAGGCGTAGATTTCAGGCGACTCCCGGGCGGAATTCACGGGTTTGGGGGTAAAATCCCCACCTCCCGGCAGTTGCGAAATGCGGGCCGGCCCCTATTCTTGTCCCCTTGAAAGGCGGAGGATCCGCGTTTGAACATTCGCGTCCGCCTCCTGTCCAATTCCTCCCCCCCGCCATGTCCCTGCCCGTGAACAGCACCGATCCCGCCGAACGCGGGCTGACGCGCCGTGACGCACTTCTGAAGCTGCTGGCACCGGCAGCTCTTCTTTGCCTTTCCCCCAGCGCGGGCGCATTCGAGTGGAAACTGATTCAGTATGAAGGTCGCGACTACGTCCCGGCTGCCGACATCCAGAAGTTCTACGAATTTCCCCGGATGGAGCGCTCCGGCACCCATCTGGAGTTCCGCTCACAGAAGCTGGTGATGCGATGGACCTCGGGCACGGACGACATCTACATCAACAATGTGAAGTTCTGCCTCTCCTTCCCGGTGCTCGAGAAGGATGGAAAACTCTACATCTCCCGGATGGATCTCGCCAAACTGATCCACCCGATCATCAAACCGTCCCACATCGCCGGAGCGGTGCTCTTTGATACCATCGTCATCGATCCCGGTCACGGCGGCGAAGACAGCGGAGCTGTGGGAACGCTGGGACTCGAAAAGAACTACGCACTCGATACCGGCTTCCGCCTGAAGAAGAAGCTGGAGGCGCTCGGCTACAAGATCGTCATGACCCGGACCCAGGACGTCTTCATTACGAGGCCGCGGCGGGTCGAGATTGCCAACATGACACCGAAGGCGGTCTTCGTGAGTCTGCACTACAATTCATTTACCTCATCCGCCCTGGGCCTGGAGACCTTCGCGCTCGCTCCGCAGGGCACGGCGAATACGGACAAAGCGCTGAAGAGCTCCGATCTCATCGGCCGCCGGGGCAATGAACGCGACTCCGAAAACATCGCCCTGGCCACCGCCGTGCATGCCAACTGTCTCTATAAGCTGCGCAGCGTGGACCGCGGCGTGAAACGCCACCGTTTCGATGTGCTGGCGGGAATCGAGCGGCCCGCCATTCTCGTGGAGGGCGGTTTTGTGAGCAATGCCACGGAGGGAGCCCGCATTCACCGTCCGGAATTCCGGGATTTGCTGGCGGATTCGATTGCGGGCGGCATCCAGAATTTCCGCAGAGCGCTGCTCGCGAGGAACTCGAAGGTGCCCACCCGCCAACAGTAGACCCGGCGGACAATCCGGAGAGTTTCGCCGGAGGGACGCCCCGGCTTTACTTTCGTCAAACAGAGGAGAAAGTGGCTCGTATGAGTCTTCATTCACGACGTGAATTTTTGAAGCGCAGCGCCCTTGTAGCGGGCGCTGCCGTGATGCCCTCCGGCGCAGCGGAGACGGTGACGCTGCCTTTCGAAAATGGAGTTCGGAACCTGGCGAAGTATCCTCAAAAGCGTTCGTTGATCCTTCTTACCGCGCGTCCGCCGCAACTGGAAACGCCGTTTTCTGTTTTCAACGGGGGCATCCTCACGCCGAACGATGCTTTCTTCGTGCGCTACCATCTGGCGAATATTCCCCTCAGCATTGATGCTGCGGCTCACCGGCTCGAAGTCAAAGGGCTCGTCGAGCATGAGTTGTCTTTAACCCTGACAGATCTGAAAACGCAGTTCGAGGCGGTCGAGATCACCGCCGTCAATCAGTGCTCGGGCAACAGCCGTGGCTTCTTCAACCCGCGCGTGCCCGGCGGTCAGCTCGGCCACGGCGCGATGGGCAACGCCCGTTGGAAAGGCGTCCGACTGCGCGATCTCCTCGACCACGTTGGCGTCGGCGGGGGCGCTCGCCAGGTGACGTTTAACGGCGCCGACCAACCTGTCATTCCGGCCACGCCGGATTTCGTAAAGGCGC
>DATAIE010000181.1:0-9667 GCA_036262875.1 Verrucomicrobiales bacterium | reverse complement strand
ATTTCGAGTCAGGTGCCTTCAACCGCTCAGCCACTCTTCCTTCTTTGATTCTCAATGACTTGCAGGCGGTCCAATTCTACGGTTACCGGCGAAACAACCCCTCTCCGGAAATGAATCCCGAACAGCGAAGCGTGTGGTCTCCCACCGAGGTGCAGTTTTTCTACAGACATGCGAATGGCCGCTACTATGTTCGCACTTACGCGGGTGGCAACGAGAAATGGGCCAGCTTGAAAACTACTGTGCTTCCCCGGTGTTGCCTCCGCGCGCTTGAGTTCCCAGCCCTCATCGCTGGGGGGACTGCCGCGACGGTCTTCTATATCGCGGCACAGGACAGCTGACAGGATGGGGCACTCGTTTCAGATAAAAGGCACTTCACAACTCATCATCATCCACCGCCATGAAATCGACTTCGGGAGGCAGGAAGCCTTCGAGACGCCAGGTTTTAGCGCGGGAGGCGGTATCGGCGAGGCGGGGGAGGGCGTTGTGCGCGGCAGCGGTGACGGGGCCGATGAGGGCGTCGATGACGGTGGGGGCACCGAGAGAGTCGCGCATAATATTGCGCTCATGGAGGTCACCGATGAGCCAGGCGGCTCCGTCCAGCCAGATCACCGCGATGGTCTGGCGAAAGCCGGGGCAGACGCAGGGGATCGCTTTGAGAGCTTCGCAGGCGCGGAGGCGGTCGTGAATGAAGAGGTCCTCGGTAGGGAAGGAAGAGATGCCCTTCGAGTAAGGCTGGAAGGCGGCGAGGGGCTGCTTCACGATGAGGTAATCCCCGGATTCCGAAAGGCCCACGATCTCCGTGGGGTGGCCGCCGGCATCATGGAGAACGCGAATTTTCTCCACGGTCTCCTCCAGCCGGGCGGCGCGGTAGGTGAGCTCGAACTCCCCTTCCCCGTTGGTGGAAAAGTCCAGTTTCTTGCCAAGGGTGCCGGTGGGGAGGAGGAAGAAGAGCTTATATACCACCCTGGCCTCCGAATCCATGTAGGGTTCCGCCTCCGCACCGGAGACGAGCTTGTCCAGCGCGCCGGAGGTGAGGCCGCCCTCCTCATCCCGCTGAAAGCCGAAAACGGTGAGAGGAACTAACGGGACTTCCCGCTGGAGGGCTCTTGTGGCAACAAGGGCAGCCCAGCCATCAGTCGAAAGCGGTTCCCCGGGTGGAGGCGCTGTAATTGCTGCCATGATTCCCTCAGCTCGGCTGGCGTTAAGGGTGGAGCAAGCCTGTCGTCCACGTGCGGAGACGACGGGGCCTGTGATGGCGGTCGGCTGTCCTGTGCGGTAGTCGATTTGGAGTTGCGAGTCATGGGGACGATTCAAAATCAGGAGGGGAATACCTTCCGGGATTTCGAGGGGTGGCGCAACAGGAGAGGGCGTAAAAGGTGACCGCATTCAAGGCTCAGGCAGAGACTTCGCGTTCGACCGCAGAAGCCCTGCCGGCCTGTTGAGCCTACACTTTGTGTTCCCCGATGATCGGCATCGGCTTTGGCACCTTGACGCGGCGGAGGTTGAACTGGGTGATGGCTTTTTCCCGCAGGCGCTGCATGGCGTCCGGGACACTGTCGGTCACGAGGAGAAGATCGAGGTCGGAATGGTCGATCATGCCCTCATCCCGCATTTTATAGAGCGTGTCCACTACCGGCTGCCAGTAGGCAGTGCCCATGAGAATGACGGGGAATTCCTTGATCTTGCCGGTCTGGATGAGGGTGAGGGCCTCGAAAAGCTCATCCATGGTGCCGAGCCCTCCCGGCATGACGACAAAGGCGTAGCTGTATTTGATGAGCAGCGTCTTGCGGGTGAAGAAATACTTCATATCGACATACTTGTCGAGATAACTGTTAGGCTTCTGCTCGAAAGGCAGGATGATATTGATGCCGACGCTGCGTCCCTCCGCTTCACGGGCACCGCGGTTGGCGGCCTCCATGAGACCGGGCCCGCCCCCGGTCATGACGGTGAAGCCGAGTTCGGCTATGGCGGCGCCTGTCTTGCGGGTGAGTTCGTAATAGGGGTGCCCCTCTTTGATGCGGGCGGACCCGAAGACGGTGACGCAGGGTCCCGCGAAGTGAAACGCCCGGAACCCGCGAAGGAAGTCGGCCATGATGCTGAACAGTGTCTTCAATTCCTGCCAGCGCCCGCGCGGACCGGAAATGAAGGACCGGTCGGGATACTCGATGTGATAGCGCTCAAGCTCGCGAACTTCCTGCGGAGTGACAGGGGTTTGTTCCGGGAGTGCAGGGGCGGTGGGCGTCATGACCGGAACGAAGCAACGCTGCCGGACGGATGAAAAGAGCGAATGGAGGCGGGCCGCGGGACTCTCAGCGGAGCAGATCGCCGTCGGTGACGACCCAAATGATGAGCTTCTTTTTCCGGCGGTCCTCTTCGGCCCGGCGGAGCCATTCTTTGGCCGCCTGCAGACCTCCCTCGCGAGCGGCGTGCATCTCCAGGGGAGTGGACAAATGCCATGCGAGATACTGGCCGAATCCAGCGCCCGTGTGCTGGCTTTCAGCGAGGCCCTCCACGGGATAACCCAACGCGGGATCGTCGTAGAGGCTCACACAATCCCCGCCGAGGAGGAGGACGGAGGAGGCCGCGTCGCTGCCCAGCGGCTCGTTTTTGCCAGGCTTCAGAAGACGAATCAAATCCACCGGCGGCGCGGGCCAGGCGTTTTGATGACGCGCGGAATCGAGAGCCGTTTCGAGATCCCCGGCAGTAGCGCGGCCCTTTACCCGCAGTGGTTCGGCCATGACGGGTTGCAGTGTCAGGATGGCATACCCGGGCTGCTGCTGCACCACGGCGGCAGCGGCAAAGGCGGCGCTCTGTGTCATGCCCCGCGGACTCCAGCAGGAACTCTGCGGCAGGAAAACAGGGCCTTCCTTCGAGTCCGCGTCCTTCAGGCCGTGCAGGACCGGTCCAAGGTCGATGACCTGCGTGCCGGCGGAGGCCAGTGTTTTGAGCGCAGCGGAAACGGAAGCCTGGCGTTGCAACTCCCCTCCACCTGATCCCGTGAGTTTTTCCGGATAAACGGCGGACTTGGCAGGCACACTCACTATCACGAGGGCCGCCCCCTGTGCCCGCAGCGCGGCGGCCGTTTCGTTGAGTCCGTCCGCGGCATCGCCGGCGGGTTCGGTTTCCCTGCGCAGAAACAGCCAGCCTTCTTCGCCCGTGATCACCGCGGCATTTCCCCGACCCATCAGGGAACTGACCCAATAGCGCACGGGTTTCACAAAATAGAGTGCGGGCAGCGCAACGAGAACAAGGCCCGTAACAAGAGCCGCGCGTTTGAGGGTGCGTGAGGATTTCCGCGCAGCGGGCGCGGCAACCGGCTCAGAGACATCGACTGCACTTACAGGTTCCCGAGCCGCGGGAGGTGCCTCGACCGGACGGGCGGGAACGACCGTTTCTTCGCTGGGAGTCAGGGCTACCGAGGCCTGCCCCCGCTGAGCGCGTCCGTGCCAGCGCTGCATTCCCCGCTGCACGGTCTTTGCACACCACGTCCTTAGCCAAAGCATTCCCACCGCCAGGGCGACCAGAGCGGCGATTCCCATCGCAACGCAGGCGGAAAATACATCCCGCAGCCATGGGATGAGCTTATCCACCGGCGGATTTCCGGAAGCCACTTCATGAGGCGGCGGGGGACGCTCCAGCATGCCGGCGATTCTCCCCAGCCCGCGAATGAACCGGTCCACCGGGGCGACGCCGGAAGGTCCGGGCTTCGGCCTTTCGTCCAGCAGCGGAGGCATTTCCGTCACGCCGGTAATCTTCCGCAACCGGGCGAGCAGCGACTCCTGCTGAGTGTCGATTCCGCTCGCAATCTCAGGAGGAGGGACGGGATTCTCGGACATGTCAGGCAAACACCGGCTGTTTGGACACGGTGATAAAAGGAGCCGTAAGGTAAATGGGCTCCACCGGCTGCGCGGCGAGTTTTGCGATGGTCTCTTCCGCCAGGCCTGCGGCCGCGGTGGCCAGAATCTCCGCCTTCGGAACCGAGGGCGTGGCGTGACAAAAGGGCGGTGATACCGTGTCCGGGGTGAACACCTGACCCGTCCACGCGGCGGCCCGGGCTGAGGTTTCCTCCAGCGATGCCGCCACCGGCTGCGTGGTGAGTTCACCCCCTTCAAATTCCGCCCACCACCATGAGCCTCTCCGGGCATCACCACATACCGCGAAACGGTCCAGCCCCACCGTGTGCGCCAGCGCACCGATGGACGGCATTCCGATCAACGGCACTCCCCGCCCAATTGAAATTCCAGCCGCCGCCGCGATTCCCACTCTCACCCCCGTATAGCTGCCCGGACCCGTCCCCGCGACGATTAACTCCAGGCTCTCGACCTGACGGAGCAGCGCCTCCAGCGGTTCGAACAGGACGGCATTGTGCGCCCGCTCCGACTGGAAGGTTCTCACATCGACCAGCCGGCAGTCGCGCCACAGGGCCACGCTGCCGAGGGGGGAGGAGGTTTCGAGGGCGAGGACGTCCATAGGCGGGGTGGACCCTATACGCGGCTGCGGGGGCGGAGTTTCAAGCGCGCTTCGGCATTTTATTCCCTGTGCGCAGGGCCTTTCCACGCCGCGGGACGGACTCCACTACGGACTTCACCTGACTCTTGCATTCAGCCAGCCGGCAACTATGAAACCGGCCCGCCGCACCCCCCAAAATCAGCGGCCCCCACCTTCACCTCCCTTTATCCCATGGCTCAGGAAACCACTCTCATTCTTTTCAAGCCCGACTGCGTGCAAAAGCGTCTCAGCGGCGAAGTCCTCAAGCGTTTCGAAGCGGAAGGCTTCACCGTCCGCGGGCTCAAAATGATGCATCTCAGCGACGCCCTGCTGAAAGAACACTACGCCCACGTGGCCGATAAGCCCTTCTTCCCGGAGATCGTGAAATTCATGCAAAGCAGCCCGGTGGTGGCCCTCGCCCTCAGCGGAGAGAACGTCATCGCCCGCGTGCGCGATCTCCTCGGCCCCACGGACTCCACCGCCGCTCCCAAAGGAACGATCCGCGGCGATTTCGGTGAGAACAAAATGGTCAACATGTGCCACGCCTCGGACGGCCCGGACACAGCCGCGGATGAACTGAAGCGATTCTTCGCGGAAGGCGAAGTCTTCTGAAACCCGGTCGCGGCACGATTGGTTAGTTTGCGAGGCTCCCCGGTGCGCTGGTGCATCCGGAGCATTTCTTTGCGCCCGGTCCGGAAAGACTGGACGGTGGACCTGTTGTCCTTCACAGTTAGCCGGTGAGTGTTTCCGGGCGTTCCGGAAAGCTCATCCCTCAGGTACAATTCAAACCGGAAACGCTATGAACGGATACTACGAATTGAAAACCACGGCCGCCGGCAAATTCATGTTCAATCTCAAGGCAGGCAATCACCAGGTTATCCTGACCAGCGAAACCTACGATTCCAAAAGTGCCGCCTCCAACGGGATCGCCTCTGTCCGCACCAACGGACCGAAGGAGTCCTCCTTTGAAAAGAAGGTATCCTCCGCAGGGCAGCCTTATTTTGTACTGAAGGCGGGCAATGGCGAGACGATCGGAAAGAGTGAGATGTACACCTCCGAGGCGGCCCGGGAAAGCGGCATTGCCTCCGTCATTGCCAACAGTCCGTCGGAAAAGGTGGTGGAAGTTTCGGCCTGACCTCCAGGCCGGCCCTGCGGCGGAGCCACCGTCCGCTCCCTCTCATTTTACAAATCCCGCAGAGCCATCCGGCATCACACGCACCGCCAGGACTGCACCCGCAGAAAACTCCTGAGTGTTCTCTTTCAGTGAGAGTTTCACACCGGTCTGCGGGCAGCGGACCGGGAAGGAAAAGGCAGATTCCCACGGCTGTTTAAGGGAAGACGCAGCGAGTCCGTTTTCGAGCTCGAGGCGAACGGCATCTCCGCTGAAATCCGCCCGCACCATGCGAACGCCATCGACTCCAACGGCCATGCGGCGGGCGGGATCAACGTAAAGACCGCCCAGTTCGCGGCGGGCTTCGGCAAGTCCCGTAAAGACGGCGCTCCCCTCACCCCAGCAGGGGTGGGTGCGCATGGGACACTGCGGATGGGCTTCGTGATCAATATTCTCCGGTGAAACTCCTACTGGATAAAACATGGGATGCGGGAAAATGCCGTTCGCCGTATGGCGGGGATGCACGATGAGAACGCAGCCGGAGCGTGCGGCGGCAATGCCGCGCTCCAGGAGGTCCTGCCGGCCCAACGCTTTGCCGAAATAGAGGAACGGACGCACCGTCTCAGCCTGCCGCTGATCGAGCATGGGCGCGCTGTCTCCGTTGTCCACGCCGAAGCCCCCGAACGGATTGGCCGTGTAAATGTAATGCGGCTGCCAGACGCACTGTGTGAACGAGAGATAGTCGACGCAACGCTCCCCATCAGTGAGCCATCGTGCAGAACGTTCGGCACGGTGAAGAGCAGCGAACCCTTCCGCCGCCCAGATTACGCACAGATTGCCCCGGAACCACTGGCCCTGCCATTCATCGCGGACCATGGTGAAAGGCTTCGCGCCGCAGGAGAGGTATTGTTCAAAATCGATCCAGCGTGCGGTGGGCAGGATTTCCTGCTCAAGGAAAACAGCGATGCGTTTCGCGCCCTCAAGATACCGGAGATCGTTAGTCGCATTGAACATCTCCGCCAGAAACCACATGGCGACCGCAGGTTGAGCACTGTCGCGGAGGATGGGCGAAGCCGCCATCTCCACCGTGACGAACGAGGGCACGGTGCCGCGGGCGTCGATGGCCGAAAGCAGCCAGTCCGCGAAGGGGCGAAGATATTCCACAATGCGCGGGTCCCGCTCTGCGCGAAGGTAAAAGTCCAAAAGGTGCGTGCCGGTTTTACAGAGAGCGGCAATTTCATAACAGGACGAGTCCCGCAAAAAGAGCTGCCGTTTGCCCGCAGGGGGATCCGTCCACCCGAGCCCCCATTTTCGGGTGCCGGCGTTGAAGAGAGTCGCAAAGAGTCCCTGGGCATTGCGGGGCGCGGCGAGACAGAAATTGATGATGCGGCGGGCCCGGGAGACGAGTTGTTCATCCCCCAGTTCCTTCCCCCAGAAGTGCATGCCCGCCGCGTCGCGCGTGCCGTTCCAAAACGTGGAATTGTGAATGACATCATTCCAGAACGGTGCGGCACAGCGAAAGCCGCCCACCGGTTTTCCGTCGAGTTCCCATTCGAGCCACGAACCATGATCGTCAAAACCGGGAACCGGCGGATCCATGACTCCGCCGGGCGTTTGCGCCAGTTTGCCGTCTGCATCCCGTATCGGATTGAAGATGGTGCGCGTCACCAGTTTCACATATTCCTCGAAAGGCATCGCCAGATGAGGTCTGCCGGTGAAGGCAGCATGCCCGTACTGCTCCCATTGATAGCGGGCCACCCGCTGGTATCCGCAGCCGGCAGGTTCCGTGGCACTGAGAAATAAATCGAATGCGTAGCCGGTCTGCTTTCCCGCCAGCCTCCGCACCATGGCCTCGCCGCGCTCCTCCCTCACATAACGAATATGGTGGCCGATCACCGAATCCATCAGCCCGAAGGTCAAAACCGGCTGCCTGGTGAGCCCGCTCTTCACATTCAAATCCAGACCCGTCGGCATGGTATACTTGTCCTCCTCCAGAGGGAGTGAAAACGGCCCCCGTGGAATGAACATCCTCCGCCTCGCATCGGGAGAAACGGTGCGCCACTCGTTGATCGCCTTGAGGTCCGGCACCAGCGCGGCAAAGAGCGCCCCCTCCTGGAGAATGACAGCCGGCGCATGAAACGAGCGGTCGCCTGTGATTTGGTCCCGCCCCGCGCCGGCGCGCGGATCGTCGAACTTCACACCGGGCGTATGGACGAATGCCGGCGTTCCCTCACGGGCGAAGGTGTAAGCCGACAGGAGACTGTCGAGTTTGAATGGTTCGGTGCCTGCATCCGCCCGCACCTCGATGTGGACGCGGTCGCCGGTTTTGTTCAGCCGGGTGATTTCCGTGATGGAGAGCCCCTCGTGTTGAAACCGCAGTTCGAGGGAGCAATCCCCGTTTTCATGACGGGTGACCGTCCGGGATTTCGCCGGCAATGCGGCCACCGGATGACGGAAAGGATTTGGCCTCGTGTCCCAGAGCAGGGGTGCCTCCGCCGGGGCCTGGCGATAGTCCGGGGCAAACCCCGACAGGACGGGAATCCACTCCTCTCCGGCCTTCGCAAAGAACTTCCGGTCCGTGCCGCCGGTGCCCGCCGCGGAGACCGCCAGCCGCACCCTGTCGTTCTCCAGAGTCACGCTTTCCCCGCTTTCCGCTATCCGGACCTGTCCCTGACAGGACCGGCAGAACCAACCTGCGGAACCCGGGATTCCGGCAGCGAGCGAAACGAGAACAGGGAGAATTTGAGCTTTCATGGAACAATGGATTTACCCGCCGGCCGTTAGAATCCTGTCTCTGTTTTCGCATTGCTCTGCAAGAAAGATGAGGCTTCCTTTCCGCACGCGATGTCTCACGCGCTGCAGCCACTCATTCCCCCGCATCCCTGTTCCTACTGTGGACAGGAGCTGCGCGCAGACTCTTATTTCTGCCCGTCCTGTTCAAAGCCGTGGCGTTCCGGGGAAATCGGGCTGGGCCCTGCCCCGGAACCGGTATGGGATGACGAAACCCGCATCCGGAAAAAGGCGCCTGAGGTTTATCATCTGTTTTTCTGTTATCTGGTGGCGGTGCTGATGGCGGCGGTGGTTTCCGTTATGGCGTGGAACAACACCCGGGATTTTCTCTCGCTGTATGTGCTGTCCGGAATCGCGGTCCTCGGCGTGACGCTGTACGGGGCTCAAAAGCACTGGGACGTATTGCAGCCGAACCTGAAAAGGCCCGGCATCAATCAGCCGGCATTCTTCCTTGGGCTGCTCATGGGAGTGGTCCTGCTCGGGATCAATTTTGCCTGGCACGGGCTTCTCGAAGGATGGCTGCGGGAGGGCACTGGTTCCAAATCGATCAGCTCGGAGGCGTTTGGCCGCGGCATTTCACTGCCCTCCGCCTTTTTCCTTCTGTGCTTCATCCCGGCTATCACGGAGGAGATCGGATTCCGCGGACTGATGCAAACCATTCTGCTCCGGGCATTGACCCCGAAAAAAGCGATCTTCGTTTCCTCGCTGCTGTTTGCGACAGCGCACTTCAACCTGTTCGGGTTTCCCTATTTGTTCCTCGTGGGCGTGGTCCTCGGGTGGCTTCTGCACAAAACGGGAAGCGTTTATCCTGGAATGATCATCCACGCCGCCCACAACCTTGTCGTCGTTTACCTCGCCAACTCCTGATTTGTCCTCCCCAAAAAATTTATGATGTGGATTATCGCGCTGATCTTCGGGCTGGGCACAGCCCTTATCGCAAACTCTAAAGGAAGAAACCCCGTCGGCTGGTTTTTCATCGGCTTCATCATTGGGATCATCGGGCTGATTATCGTGCTGTGCATGTCGAATCTGAACGAGGAGTGGCAATACCGGGAGCAGCAGGCGGAGGAAAACCGGCGTCTGCGTGAGAAACTCCGGCAGGAACAGATGAAACTGGAGAGCCTGCGCGTTCACACCTCGGAGCGGCTCGATTCGCATGACAAGGCCCTCGGCATGGAGACACGCCGCACCACGGCTCCCTCCCTGGGATACGACTACGGCGGAGGGGCGAGCCTCGCACCCCCGCCGCTTCCCCCCCTCGACCCTCCCTCGCCGGAA
>DATAIE010000180.1:0-1522 GCA_036262875.1 Verrucomicrobiales bacterium | reverse complement strand
CCGGAACGCCAATGCCGCTATCTCCACCGGCGCGAATCTTCTTACCGCGGCTCCCTATAGTGTGACCGGCGCTGGTTTCACCGCGGGCATTTGGGATGGCGGATCGGTCCGGTCCACGCATCAGGAATTCGGCGGACGAATCACCATCAAAGACGGCGGCGCCTTCGACGATCATGCGACGCACGTCGGCGGCACCCTCGGCGCGGCGGGGGTGGTGGCGCGCGCCAAAGGCATGGCCCCGGCGGTCCATATCGATTCCTACGAATGGAACAGCGATAAATCCGAAATGACCTCCCGCGGGGCCTCCTATCCCGGCGAGGAAAACACAATCTATGTCTCCAATCATTCCTATGGATACAGTTCAGGATGGACCTATACCGGCTACAGTTCGCCTATGTGGAGCTGGTACGGCACCGGCACCTCGGCCACAGGCACGGACAGCTCGTTTGGCCTCTACGACAGCTACGCGCGGGACACCGACGCCCTCGCCGCCAGCCTTCCCTATTACCTGATCTTCTGGGCGGCGGGCAATGACCGCACGGACAATCCGGAGACAGGCGATCCGGTATCGCTGTCCACCAGCACCCGCAGTGCGGTGAGTTACAATCCGTCCACGCATCCCGCCGGAGACGGCACCTACAAAAACGGTTATGACCTCATTGCAAACGATGCCCTCGCGAAAAACATCCTGACGATTGGCGCGGTGGAGGATGCGGTCAGCAATGGCGTGCGGGTTCTCTCCAAAGGCACGATCACTTCCTTCTCTTCGTGGGGACCAACTGATGACGGCAGGATCAAACCGGACCTGGTGGCCAACGGCGCGGAGCTTTATTCCAGCATCGCCACCAGCGATACGGCCTACGACACCTACAGCGGCACCAGCATGGCCACCCCCAATGCCACCGGGTCCGCGCTGCTTTTGATCAGTTGGTACGACAAACTTTTCCCCGGCCAGGCGATGCGCGCCAGCACCCTCAAGGGACTGCTCATTCAAACAGCCGACGACCTCGGCACACCAGGACCGGACTATCAATACGGCTGGGGCCTCATCAACGTGAAGGCCGCAGCGGATTTGATCAAAGCCTACAGTGTTTCCCCGGGTGCGCATGCGCTCAACGAAAGCCGACTCACCTCCGCGTCCGAGGTCCGCGCCTTCCCGTTTAAATGGGATGGAGTGAGCCCCATCCGCGCCACCCTGGTATGGACCGATCCCGCAGGCGCAGTGGCAACCGCGGGGTCTCACACCACCCGCCTCGTCAACGACCTTGATCTGAAAATCACCGACCCGGCAGGAACGGCGCATCTTCCCTTTGTGATGCCGTATACCCGGGACTGGACCACGGCCAGCCTTTCCGCTGCGGCCATCACCGGCACGAACAACTGTGATACCGTGGAGCAGGTTCTCATTGCCTCGCCATCGGCTGCCGGAACCTATACGGCTTCGGTTTCCTGCACCGGTGCCCTCACCGGCACTCAGGCGTTTTCACTGATCATCAGCGGCAGCGCTTCCGCGACGGCACCG
>DATAIE010000179.1:0-10739 GCA_036262875.1 Verrucomicrobiales bacterium | reverse complement strand
CAGATGAAACACGTGCGTGGCGAGGAGCCATGCAAATCCCATCGCCAGCAGCGCGCCGGTGAGCGCAGCGAACAGTCCCAGCAGAAGATATTCGAACACCAGAATGCGGCGGATTTGCGAGCGGGAGGCGCCGAGCGTTCGCAGGAGCACACTCTCCTCCACGCGGTCGCGCCGTCCGGCGAGAAGAACCGCAATGACGATGATCAGGCCGGTGATCACGGTGAGGATCGACATGGACCGCACCAGCCAGCGTCCACGTTCCAGGATGTCCGCGAGGACGGCGGTGAAGGCGGTAACATCAAGCACAGTGACGCCCTTCAGTGCCTGGGAAACTTCCCGCTGCATTCTCGCGCCGTGTACGGAATCGTTGACATGCGCACCGGTCGCCCATGCAGGCGTGAGACCTGCGGGGATGCGTTCCCTGATGAGAACGGGAAAGTTATCGAGCAGCCGGTCCCAGGAGATTTCATGGAAACCCTCGACGATGCATTCGATCGCGCGTTCCCCGGAGGTGAATGTGAGAGTCGCGCCCGGTTTCAGTTTCAGTGAATTGGCGAGATTTCTTTCAACGGTTACCTTGACCGGAGCGATATCGCCGGCGGCGGCCAATGGCAGTTTCGGATCCCAGGAAAGGCGATAGGCCTGTGTGTAGACCCAGCCTGGAACACGCCCGGAGTCGTCTTCATTGCGACGGTCTTTTTTGGCGGACATATCCGCCGCCGATTTCCCGTTCACCTTTGTCAGGCTGGATTTTACCACGGGTGCTTCGCTCACCACTTCGGCGCCGCCCGCTTTCAGCACGAGCCCGGCTTTGGCCCGCTGATCATTCGAGAGATCGATGATGAAGAAGTTTTCCTTCGTGCCGATCTTTCCTCCGCGCAGGTAGTCGGTGAGCATGGATTGCGTCAGCAGCGTGGCGAGGACCAGCGCCGTGCCCATGCCGACGCTGAGAAGGAAGAGCCGGGTTTGATTGCGCGGGCGGTAGAGCCCCGCGAGACCCTGGCGGAACGTGAAGGGCCACCATGGGCGGACGACGGCGCGGGCCGCTTTCATGATTCCCAGGGCGACACCGGCCAGCACCAGCACCCCGGCGGCGAGCGCGGCGCAAAAGCGCAGCCCCAGATTCGGATCGTCCGGCGGGCTCAGAGTTCCGGCCAGCCAGATGAGGGAACCCGTCACAGCGGGGAGGACCGCCCACGTGAGCGGATCGCGCCACAGACTTACGCCGCCATCGACTGGAGCCCGCACGGCTGCCAGGGCCGGCACACGGCGCACACACAGCAGCGGCAGCAGCGCGAAGCTGAAACACAAAACAAAACCGAACACCAGGGCCTGCGCCGCCACGCCGATGGAAAGCTCCGTCGCCACTTCGACCGGGAGAATCTCATGCAGCACCGCGGGGGCCGCTTTCACCGCCAAAAACCCCAGCAGCACACCGCCGGCGGCACCCGCCACTCCCAGCCAAATTCCCTGGATGACGTAGACGGCCATCGCGCGTCCCGGCGTACACCCAAGGCATCGCAGGGTGGCCACCACCGGCAGGCGCTCGACAGCATGCACATGGATGGCGCTGGCCACTCCCAGCCCGCCGAGCACCAGGGCAATGAATGCCATGAGACTGAGGAAGCTGTAGATTTTCTCCAGCACCTGGGTGACATTTCGCTTCCGCCCGGATACGGTCTCCGTGGACATCCCTTCGGCACGGAGGTCCTTCTTGAGGCCGTCGTTGACGAACTTGTCGACATCCATCCCGTCCGGAAGCAGCATCCAGATCCGGTGCCTCGTGAAGGTGGCGGCGGGATCGAGTCCCGTTTGCGGCACGAGTTTCATGGCAAAGAACATTTCGGGCGCAAAGGCCGACATGAACGACACCGTGGGCGGCGGTTTCTTCAAGGTGCCCAGCAGCGGCAATTCGATGTCCTTCAGACGGATGACATCCCCCGGCTTGACTCCGAGTTGTTCTGTCAGGGCGGCATCCGTTACGAATCCCTCACCGGCGAGACAGCGGTCCCATGCGTCGGCGGGCTCAGACACGGGTTTTCCGAAAAAGGGAAATCCCTCCTCCACCGCGCGTGCCTGGACGAGCCGCACCGTGTGCTGTGCCGGCGCGCTGGCCATGCTGGTAAAGGCGGTCTCCCGCTGCCGTTTGCCAGGCAGCGTGCGCAGGATTTCCTCTGCCCTGGCCGTCACTGGCTTTTTGGCCTCCACATAGACATCCGCGCCGAGCATGGCGCGGGCCTCATTGTCCAGCGCCTGCAGCAGGCTGTCCCGCAGGGAGCCGATGGTCACCAGCGCCGCGATGCCCAGCATGATCGACGCCGAGAACATCAGCAGCCGCGCCCGCGCGCGCCGGCTGTCGCGCCATGCCATGCGCCAGCACCACGGCGAAAGCAGATGGAGGAGGAAGCTCATGCGCCGAAGGTGGCGGCAAATATGCCGGATGCCAGGGGGTGGAACGGAAAATTCCAGCGCCGCCCCTGTGTGATGAAAACGTTAGGGTTTTCCGGCAAGGATGAGCTTTGCCCAGATGGCAAAATGGTCCATTTGATCCGGTGGGAACGAATGGGAGTCGCCGGGGAAGCCATGGGAAATGACGCGCGCCCTGGCGGCAGTGAGGATTTTCTCATCCTCCTTTGCCGCGGCGACCGTGGTTTTGTCCTCTTCAGTGATCCAGGTAATGAAATACAACTGCACGGCGGTTTTGGCCCCGCCGGCCTTGAGTGCGTCTTCAAGACGGCGTTTGCCCCGGTATCCGGGGCTCATGACGATGGCTCCGGCAAAGAAATCCGGATGCGCCGCCGCCAGTTCCGCCGCCAACTGTCCGCCCTGGGAAAATCCGGCGGCGATGCACCTGCCTGGTTGAGGCGTGACCTTGTCCTTCACACGCTCCAGGGATTTTTGAATGTGCGTCCAGTCCGCTTCAAAGTCCTCCTTCCATGAAAAGCTGTTCTTTCCCCACGGCTCCGTGGCACTGATGCTGACGATGGCCGCGCCCAGTTCATCGGCAAGGTCCTGTGGTTCGCCGCTGCGCCCGAAGTCCTCCGGCTGGGAACCGAGTCCGTGGAGGGCGATGAACACGGGAACGGGCGTGCCCGGCTTGTATCCTTTGGGCGTGGTCACCATTTCGCGGTGGTATCCGCTTTTCTTCCAGACCTCCCGGGCCGCCAGGGAGAACGCCTTCAGTTTGGCGTAGCGCTCATCCGTGCGCACCGGCTTGAAGGCGGGATCGGCACCCGTATCATCCGGATCGAACTGATCCTCCACAATGGCGCGCTGCAGCCAGTAATAGGCGTCGTCGGTTTTGTTGCGGGTGATGCTCAGACGTGCCAGCGCCTGCATTTCACCGCCGCGCGGCGCTCTGCGGAGGGACCAGAAAAGGAAAGCGTAGGCGTCGTCGGTATTCTCCGCCTCCATCGCCTGCGCGGCATAGCCGGAAAGGTCTTCGGCATCGACCGTCTTGAGATCGATCTTCTCCACCTGCGCAGGCGGGTCGGCGGGCGCTTTGATTTTGAAGGGTGGTTCCGGCAGATCCGCGGGCGGGGCGCCCTCTGCGGAAATCTTCGGCGTTTCCTTGTCAGGAGCCGCGATGCAAAACTGGAATGACAGCAGGAGGGAACAGGACAGCGCGCGAAGGAGCATAAGGGAAGGGAATGGAAGGACCCTATACGGATGGTGGACGCGCGGGCAAGGGAGCGTGGATGGCCTTTGTCCTGACAGGGAATGTCGTCTCTTGCTCCGTTCTTCGTTTGCCTTCATAGTCCGCCATGACCTCCTCTCTCCCCCTGCTTTACGTCAAGACCGGCTGCCCGTGGTGTGACGAAGTGATCGAATACCTCGATTCACACGGCATTGCCTATCAAAAGATCACCGTCTCCGGCGACCGCGACGCCATGCAGCAGATGATCGATCTCTCCGGCCAGTCCAAGGCTCCCACGATGGAATGGAACGGCGAAGTGCTGGCGGATTTCGGCGTGGATGAACTGGTGCCGTTTCTCAAGGAGCACGGGGTTGGCTGAACTTTGACCGTTTTCGTCAGGCCACCCGTCCGTCCGGATGGCCTGACGTCACTGATTTTTCCTAACGCAGTCTCACCGTGCCGCGGATGAAGAGACGCGGAGCGGCGGGTCCGGGCGCGGGAACACGGAAGGTCAGACTGGAAGCTGTGGAGGACACCAGCTCTGCGGCGGACCATGAAGAGAGGGAGGTGCTGACTTCGCCCAGGACCTCGGCATCGTCGGCGCCGGGGATACGGGGGATGGTGAACGTCAGACCCTCGGGCGTGGTCGCGTGGGTGATATCCGGATGGGAACCGAGGGCGTATTCGAGCAGGTTGGAGACGCCGTTGTTATTGTCGTCGCCCAGGGGAGAACCTGTGAAATGGACGGCATCGTCTGTGTTGGGATTGCCGCTGGAGGTGACGCTCGGACGCCAGTTTTGAGGAAGCGCGTGATCCGGATTAGTGGCGGGAGCCATCAGCACGAGGCTGGGGCCGGTGCCGTCGGGAGTCGCCGGCCACGGAGCGGCGGTGCCGTAGGTGAAGTCGCGGATGACTGTGCCGGCCGCGCTGACGAGCGTGAGGCGTTCGCCGCCGTTGTTCAGTTGATCGTTCGTGTATTGGCCGGCGATGCGGCTCGTGGGAACCAGCGGATATCGGGCGGTGAAGGCAGCCGGATTGCTGACGAGGAGAATGCGCTGTCCGGCGGTGAGTTGTGTCCCGAGGGGGAAAGTGAAATCAACGCCGGACGTGAACCTGGAGCCCGAGAGATCGACGTTGCCTCCGGAAATGTTGAGGAGTTCGATGTATTCGAAGTTGTCGCTGTTCGTGAATCCGGCAGTGAATTCATCCGGGGTGGGATCGGCGGGATGGTATTGGATCTCGGAGATGACGAGGTTAGCGGCGGCGGCGGCCGGTTGAGTGGAGAAGTAGCCAGTGGCCGGGGCGCTCCAGAGAGTTCCGTTTTTCGCCCGGGCCGTCACCAGCATGCTGCCGCTGATGGGGAGAGTGCTGCCGCTCGTGGCGGTAAGTGCGCCGGGTTTGATGCCGCCGCCGGAGACGCGGGGATCCGTGCCGTCGAGCGTGTAGTAGATGGTGCCCTGCGTGGCGGTGATCTGCGGATTCGACTGACCGCCAGCGGGGTTCAGCACGGGGCGGGGGACGAATTGGGAGTCCACCCATGCCGTGCGCTGGGTCATCCAGTTGCGGAGAATCGTGACCTCACCGGTGAAGCCTCCGCGCGGGGAGAGGGCGTTCCATTTGGAATAGTTCCGCGCCGCAGCTTCGGTGATCTCGGCGGCCATTTGATCGACCAGGCCCGTAAGATTGGCGGTAGCGAGCACATTGCCCCTGAGTTCCGCCCACCGGTCAGTGAAGCGCTGCATGAAGTCGGGATCGGGCCACAGATACTTCCACCAGCCCCAGGTCATGATGTCGGTGGCAGGCTGGACGGCGCTCCAGCCGGTGGGCGAGGCATCGCGGCCGTCAGTGGAATTCATGGTGCGGTCAAAGTCCCACACCGGCCCGGCGATGAGCTTTCCGTTGCGGGGCTTGAACATGTAGGTGCTGAGGCGGAAGCAGTCCGGATTTTTGGTGAGGATATTGATGAGGCCGTGATCCACCCATGAATCGCGGTCGATGTAATCCGTGTAGGAAAGGCCCGTGGTGGGATGCACGCGGGTGGGGGTGACGACGGCATCTTCGAAGGCCTGGACGTAGTTGCGAATGTAATCGCGCTGTGCCACGGGCATCGCCGGGGTGGCGCCCTCCTCGGGATAGAAATGATTGAGCCGGACCTCAGTGCCAAACGGCTCCGTGATGGGGAAATTGCGGCTGGTGGTCCATCCGGAAGTGCCCGGGTCCAGACGGTCGATCTTCACGATATAGCCGCCGGTGACTTTGGGCGCGGTCAAGTCCACCGGCGTGAGGCGCTCCACCGGAATGCGGTCCGCGCCGCGCTCCGGTTTTTCCATGAGGGAATAAACGCCCATGTAGTCTCCGGGGTAGTCCAGCGTGCCGTTGTCGGTATTGGCGAAGACTTCCACAAAACGCGAATGTGCAGCCCACCGGCCCATGCGGTTGCTGATCTCGTACGTCAGCGGATTGCGCATCAGGCCGAGGTCGAACTGGTAGTTACTCTGGAGAACCCAGTCGCCCTCCGCTGGAAGACCGAGGGGCGAGACGTCCTTGTCTTCATTCGTGTCATCCCAGGCTTCCATTGAGAGCGAATACTTCGGCCAGCCTGAAGAGGAGGAGCCGCGCACGATCATTCGCCCGCGGGTGGCCAGCGTGGGCGGGGAGGTGAGCGATGTCCGGCCACCGGGCGCGCCGGGTTCGAACAGAGTCCAGAACATGGGCGTGTCGTTGTTAGGGCGGCCCGCACCGTAATCGTCGAGGACCACGACGGGGAGATTGGAAGTGAACGTGGAGGCAGCCGTGCCCAGCAGGAAATAAGATTCCGAATGGATGGGCCCGGGAGCAAAACCAGGCGCCGTTTCGAAGGCCCGGGCGCGAATCATCGTCGTCGTCGCAATGGGAATGGCCGCGGTGTAGAGTGTGGATGCGGCGGTGGGGTCCGTGCGATTGGTGGTATAACGGATCTGCGCCGTCGGCGATGCAGTGGTCAGCGTGAGCGACAGGGAGCCGGTGAAGGTCTTGCTGGGCAGGCTGAAAAGCACCTCGCCCGCCGGTGCACCGGGCGTGGTCGAATTGGCTGCGCCAGGCGTGGGAATGGCGAAGGGAGCGTAGACTCCGCCCGTGGAGGGCAGGGTAAGCCCGTAAGAAAACCACTGCGCCTGCGAAGGATACTTGGGACTGAAGACCTTGATGGCGGTGACTCCGTCCGGCTCGAAGAACCCGAGATATTCACCCTCCGGGTCCAGTTTGAAATTTGTGTGCAGTTGCTGGCCGGAGACTTCGCGGTCCTTGTTCGAGGCGAAGACCACCAGATAGCCGTTGGCCGGAATGACGGTGGGTGTGGGGAAACGCCACTTCGTGGGTCGCGCCGCATTGTCTGTCAGATAATAGCCGCCGATATTGACCGCGCTGGCGTTGGGATTGGCGATTTCGATCCAGTCTTCAGGAGAGCCGTCCTCATCGAGGAAGGTGTGAGGATCGTCCTGTCCCGTGCTGGTGGCGAATTCGTTCAAGTAGACCGTGACCGGAGTGAAGGAAGTCGATGTGAACGTGGCGCTGGACGCCGCCCACGCCTGACCGGCGGAATTGCCGGCGCGTGCACGGAAGTAGTAGGGGGTGTTCGCGGAAAGGTTGATGACCAGTTGGCTGAAATCGCCGGTCTGCACGCCGAGGTCAGTGGAGAACGCCCACGAAGCCGGGTTGGTACCGCCGTCGGCGGGACCGTAGAAGATCGTCACGGTGGGGGCCGAGAATCCGGTGGCCGTGATTTTTCCGGCGAGAGTGGCGGAGAACGCGTTGATGTCCGAGGCAGGGCGGTTTTCCACCACCGGCAGGACGGGGGTGGCAGAGGTGAATGATGCCGTAGAGGGAGCCCACGCGTCGCCGTTCGAGTTTGAAGCAAAGGCGCGGAAATAATAGACCGTTCCTGGAGTGAGGCCGGCGATGACCGTGCTGCTGGCACCGGTTTGCGGTCCGGCAGTGACAAAGTGCAGCCAGTTGGCGGGAGTCGTGCCGCCATCCACCGGGCCGTAGTAATAGACGACCGTGGGTGCCTGTCCGCCGGTGGCCTGCACATTGCTGTTAATGCGGGCCGTGGTGGCGTTGATCTCCGTCGCGCCGGTGTTCACGATGACGGCCGGGCCGACGAGCGTGGTGAAGTCCAGCACCGGTTCCGCCCAGTTCGCGCCGGAGGAGTTTTGCGCGAAGCTGGCGAAGAAGTAGGTCTTGTTAGGCAGCAGGCCCGTGAGGCTGGTGGTGAATGAGCCGGTGCGCGGCCCGAGATTGACGGAATTCTGCCAGCTCCCCGGAGTGATACCGCCGTTCACCGTGCCGTAGTAGAGTGTGATGTTCGGAGTGTCCGATCCGGCATTGGTCACATTGCCGCCGACCGTGGCACCGGAAAACGTGATGCCGGTGGCGGCGGTGTTCACCAGCGTGGGCGCATTCGGATTGACCGGAGTGGTGAAGGAAAGCGACGCATCCGCCCAGTTGGCACCCGCCGTATTCTGCGCGTAGCAGGTGAAATAGTAAGTTTTGGACGGCAGCAGGTTGGTGAGGTTCGTCGAGAAAGTGTCGGTCTGTGGCCCCAGGATGACGGAGTTTTGCCAGTTGGCGGGGGTGGTGCCTCCATTGACAGTACCATAGTAGACGGTGACCGTGGGAGTATCCACGCCCGCACGGGTGATACTGCCTCCCACCGTGGCGCTGGAAAAGGTGACGCCAGTGGCGGCGGTGTTGGCCACGAGCGGGGCATTCAGATTCGCTTCCTTGTAGAAGATTATCTCCTGAATGCCCGAGTTGTTGTTGGCTCCGAAAACCGCCGTGGCATCGAACCGGATGTAGCGCGCATTCACGGGCGGAAAGGTCTGACCAAAGCCCCAGCCGGTAGAGCCCGGTGTGTAGCTCTTCGTCGCCACGGGTGTGGCAAACGTGGGGCTGTCGTCGTCAAAGATCAGATTGAATGCCGTGGTGCGGTCCACCGGCGGAATGCGGTCAAAAAAATCGAAGCCGTTTATGGACACGACGCTGCCGAGGTCGAAGTCCACATACATGTTCACCCCCAGGCCGGCGCAGGCGTATTCGACTCCCGCCTGACCAGACCGGCCGGCATCGCCGTTCACCGCGTTGGCGGCGACGTAGTTGGCATTATA
Source organism: Verrucomicrobiales bacterium (assembly GCA_036262875.1). Classification (GTDB taxonomy): domain Bacteria; phylum Verrucomicrobiota; class Verrucomicrobiia; order Verrucomicrobiales; family V1-33; genus V1-33. The sequence continues at coordinate 1,958 of DATAIE010000179.1, read as the reverse complement.
GGGAGTCGCCGAGGCATAGGCCGTCGCCGGTGCGACGAGACTGCCGGAGGGTGTATTGAGGAATCGCATTTCCCAGCCGCCGAGGTTGGGTGAGCCGCCGGTCGAAGTGCCCACTTCCCAGCGGGCGTAGCGGGCGACGGTGGGGGTGAACGGCTTTACCAGTCCCTGACCGTTCGATCCGGAGGGGTTGAAGGTGAAGATGGAATCCGAGTTGTCGAAGGTGGGGTCATTGCTGAGGATCAGCCGGGAGACACCCACGACGTCGACCGTGTTGACGCGGGTGACGAGGATCATGCGGTCCATGGTCACCGGCGCGCCGAAATCCATCTGCACCCAGGTTCCCGAGGTGGTGGAGAATGCTGGGCCGGCGGCGAGGCCCGCCGAGGCGTACTCATTCGCCGTTCCGTCAAAAAGATTGGTGGCGGCAAACGAGGCGTTGTATTGCGTGGCTGCGGACGTGACGGTGGGATTGGGCAGCACGGCGGCGGTCAGCGGCCCGGCAATGCCGGCGAGCAGCGTGAGGGCGGCGGCGAGGGTGCGAAGAGGAGATGTCATGGGTGGCGAAGGGGATACTGGACGCTGATTTTTGACGTCAGTATTTTCAAGAACGCGGACCGATGACAGGAAAATCGTCATCGCCAACCTTCAAAATCCTCGCGTTTGCGATGAAGGGATTACCGTGAACGGGAATAGCGCGCTCCCGTTTGGTCTTCGCGGGCCCAGTGGTTGTGCGCGCCCCGGTGGTTACCGGGACTTCACCAGCCGGTTGTACTTCCCGGTCAGCTCATTCCACTCTTTAGTGCGGTTGTTGAGCTTTTCGGCCAGCGCGTCCCGTTCCTGAATGAGCTTTTGGAGGGCGGCGTTCGCGTTTTTGATCGCTTCGTTTTGCTTCAGCACCTCGTCGTTGCGGGCCTTCATGGTCGCGACAAAATCGGGCGGTGCGGCGGAGGCGGTTTTCAGCTCGGCGTCCCGCGTGGTCAGTTCCGTGGTGAGACGGGTGATTTCGGCCTGAAGTTCCTTTTCCTTTTTGGAGGCAGCGGTGGCGTTTTCCGTGAGCCGCTGGATTTCAGCCTCCCAGGTTTTCAACTTGTCCTCAAGGTCGGACTGGGCCGCCTCAGAGGCATGGACGCGTTTGTCCATGGCCGTGAGGTCGGTGTGAAGGCTGGATTCGCGCACCCATTGCACGACGACGAGCGCACAAAGAGCAAGAGTGATGACAACGAGCGCCGGTTTCATTTCGCGGAATCAGGCTTCTTCGTGCGGTGAGCGATCTTCGTGAATCCGAGGCGGCTGGCAATATCATGCAGCCGCATTACGGAGCCGTGCCGCACGTTTTCGTCCGCACTGATATACACGGGGGTGGAGGGATCCTTCGCGTGACGTTCCGCCAGGCTGCGCTCCAACTCGGGCAGGCTGATCGGATCGTTGCCGAAGAAATAGTCGCCGTTGGCATTGATGCCGAGATCGATGGTGTCCGGCTTGATGTCCGTGGAGGAGGCGGAGGCGACGGGGAGATCGACTTTCACCGTGCGCAGTTTGGCCATGCTCAGGCTCACCAGCATGAAGGAGGCGAGCAGAAAGAACATGATGTCGATCAGCGGGATGATCTCCAGCCGGGTCTTTCGCTGTGGAAGCGGAGAGCGGAGTTTCATGGAGAATCAGGGACGGGAGGCACCGCCCGCCTGGAGGAGTTCGACATTGGTGGCGGCCACTTCGAGTTCGAACTGAAGTTTGGTCACCCGCGAATGGAAATAGTTGAGCGGAATGAGCACCGCGATGGCGATGCCGAGACCGCAGGCCGTGGCGATGAGCGCCTCGCCGATCCCGCCGGTCACTTTCTCCACGGCGAGTTCGCTGCCGCCAATGGACTGAAACGAGCCCATAATCCCGGTGACGGTGCCGAGCAGTCCGAGCAGGGGTCCGAGCGTGACCACCGTATCCATCGCGGTAAGAAAGCG
>DATAIE010000178.1:0-4677 GCA_036262875.1 Verrucomicrobiales bacterium | reverse complement strand
GCCGACTCGCTGAGGATGAAGAGCCGCATCTGGGGCCTCACCGCCGCAGCGCTCGCGCTGGTGCTCGCCATCGGAGCCATGGTTGCGCACCACGACCTTGCCGGCGGGCTGTTCTACCGGCTGCCGTTTCTGCTCATTTTTGTCGCGCTCATCGCCGATCTGAGTGTGGGCATCCGCACGATGGGATCGTCCATCGTTTCGGAAACCACCGTCCATTTCCGGCAGTGGGCCGCATGGCTGCCGCTGGCGCTGAGTGCCGCCGCCGGGCAGGCGGTCTTTGCGGGCGATGTATGGGTGCTGTGTGTGCAACTGGTGCTGCTGGGCGCGCTGGATGTCAGTGTGTGGCAAAAGCTGAACGCCGAGCTGCCGTGGCTGACCGAGCCCGCGGAGGACCCGCCGCCGCGGCTCTATCTCATGCACGGTCAGCTCGCCGCCTATGGATACTCAGTTCTCCAGGGGCTTGGAGTGCTCCTCGCCATCAAACTCTCGATTCCACCGGGAGGCGCGCTGCCCGTTGCCAGCGCTATTGCCGCGGGAGTTGTGGCCGCGCTCACCTTCTGGCTGCTTGTCCGCCGCCAGGTGCGCATCCTTCCGGAGGCGAAGGCGCGAAAAGGACCGTCTTTCGCTTTGGCAGGCGCGGGTCTTCTCGTTGCAGCGGGCGCGGGTTTTCTTTGGCTCTACATTCTCCGCTCATCGTCCTGGGCTTCCCGAATGCTGGATCAGCCCGGAATGGGAATGTCCTTCGAGGATGACCCCGTCAATTGGATCGGGATCAGTTGCCTCGCCGTGATCGTCGCCCCGGTGAGCGAAGAGTTTATCTTTCGCGGCCTCATTTTTCAGGGTCTCCGGCGCACGGGCAGCGCTGCATGGGCGATGATATGGAGCAGCCTGTTTTTTACCGCGGTCCATCCGCCGGTCAGCTCCGTTGCGGTGTTCATCGTTGCCATGGTGAATGCATGGATCATGGAGCGCACGGGGCGTCTGCTGCCGTGCATCCTCGTTCACGCCGGCTACAATGCCTTTATGATATGGCTGCAAACGAGGGGATGACCTCCGCAGCCTTCACGGCTTCGCCGCCGGAGACTTGCGGGGCAGGCGGCCCTCAAGGCGAAGGTTGTTGTCAGAGCGGTTCCCCAAATTGCGGGTCGTGGTTTCCAGCTCAAGGACGCCCTCTGTGAACGTGTCGCTGTAGGAGCTCGATGCGGAGGATTTGGAGGCCCACTGGCGGGAGCCGTTGGTGCCCACGAGCTCCACGGCATCGATTTCCGGCCAGCTTTCGACGCGGTTGGTATCCACATATACTTTGATCTCCCTGCTGGTGATCCCGGGTGGCACGGGAACGGACGTTTCCTGGATTTCGCCGGAAGCGGAGGGCGTGGAGTGGCCCGTCCACAGCGTTTTTTCCGAACCGTCCGGAAGAAAGGCCGTGACACGGGAAATGGCACCGCTGTTGTAGCTTTCGTGGATGTTGATCTCCTTGACCTCGACCGCTTTGTCATAGCCGAGCTCAAGCCATTGCTCTCCGCTTTTGGGGGATTTGGGAGCCCACGCGGTGGGGCGGTCGCCGGCTGCGCGCGTGTCCGGGGCACCGGTGGCCTGGGAGTGATCCCACTGCTTTGGACCGGTGAGCCCGGAAGCAGGTTTGTTTTCAATGGCGGCTCCATCCTCTGCCGTTCCGGCATACGGATCGGCGCGAAAGGAGTCGAGAATGATGCTGTCCCCATTGCGAATGAACGTGGCCTCCCCAGGTCCGGGCAGCGACACTTTGGCGACGACCTCACGGTTGCCGCCGGCGGGAGAGGGAGTGGTCTCCTTTTTGTCTTTCGTGAGGGGTTGCCGCCGGGCGGGAGACCGCTCCGAATCGACTGTGGAGGCGACGACCGGAGCGACGGAACGCTGCGTTTTTCCGGCTGCCGGCGCGGGACGGGCGGCGAGTTCTTTCTCAAGGGCGTGGATGCGCACCTGTTGATAAGCGGGGAGACCCAGCAGGACGAAGACTGCGGTGCCGGTGATGATCTTTTGTTTGGCAGTCATGGCAAGTGTATGGGTGAGCAGGGAACCGGTGGCCGGTGAGGCGGTGGCGGAGCCTGCACCGGTATGCACCAGGGCCGCGCCAAGCGTGACGGAAAGGAGTGAGCCGCTGCCGCGAATCCCGCGGCGGCGGAGTTCATCGCGCAGTCGTTCGAGGGAGCGGGTGATGCGCTTTTGCACCGCATTCCCTGACAGCCCCCGGGCGTCGCCGATGGCCCGCAGATTCTGCCGCTGCCAGAAGCGCTCGATCAAAATTGCCCGGTCCTCCGCCGGCAGCCGGTCCAGCGCGGCGTCGATGGCCGGAGCCGCCGCATCCCAAAAATCATCGTGCTCCGGCATCACCGCCTCACTGTCCGGACAAATGAGCGCCGCCTGTTCGCGATGCCGTCTCCGCACCTCTCCTCGTACAGCGTCCGCGGCCCGGCGCACGGTCACCCGGTGCAGCCATGCCGCCACTGACGGACCGCGCACCCCGGCGGGATTGGCGGCCATGGCTGCGAAAACCGTCTGGGCGACATCCTTCGCCAGTGCGATATCCCCGTTCAACTGCCGCCGCGCCGTTTCCCGCACCAGCACTTCATGCTCCTCGACGAGCCGGCGAAATGCCTCCTCGCTTCCACCGGCGGTGTAGTCCTGGAGCAGTTGCGTGGCTTCCCGCGTCGTCATGGTTTGCGGAATAGTCGCCACCGGCGCGGAAATGCGCCGGGGATTTTTTGTAAGATTTTCCCCCTCTTTGCGACCAGGCGCCGGGCCTCACCTGCGGTTTTCCGCCGCCCGGCGAATAAGATGATAAATCATCTCCAGCCTGCCGGCTTCCGCTCCGGCTGCGACCGCGCGCCGCCATGGCTCGCCCCAGATGGCTTCCACTTCCACCTCCCGGCCTTCGACAAAGTCGATCATGCTGCTCGGACGGTAGGCGCTCATGGTTTGCGTCGCTTCGATTTGATGTTCGACGAAAGATTCCTCAAGCGGATGGCCGAGCCGGCAGGAAACAGCGATCACCTCGCGCATGAGGGAACGGGCCAGCCTATGCAGCGAGGAATCTGCCAGGATTTGGGCGGTATCGATCCCGCCGCCAAGAATGGCGAGACCGTTGAACGGGATATTCCACACCAGCTTTTTCCAGCGCACCGCCGGGATGCTTTCCGAGAACGCGCATTCGACCCCGCTTTCGTTGAAAAGAGCAGCAGCGGCTTTTGCGGATTCGAGCGCGGCGGGTGTGTGAGGACCGATGGCGATCTGGCCCTGGGCCGTGTGTTCGATGAGGCCCGGCCCGGTGCGGTTGATGCAGGTGAAACAGACGCCGCCGAGGACGCGGTCGGGACCCCAGCGTTCCGCCAGGTATTCCTCGTTGCCGAGGCCGTTTTGGAGAGTGAGGAGACACGTGCCTTTGTGAAGAAGAGGCGGGATGAGCGTATCGAGCGCCGGATTGGCCGTGGCTTTGAGCGTGACGATCACCAAATCCACCGGTCCGATTTCCTCCGGCGTCCCCATGGCCTGCACGGCGGGCAGCGTCAGATCGCCGAGGTGACTTTTTATCAGGAGGCCGTGGCGACGCACATGTTCGAGGTCGCGGCGCATGTGGAAGCGTACATCGTATCCGGCCTGCACGAGGCGGCCCCCATAATAACACCCCACCGCCCCGGAGCCGAGGACGGCGACGCGGGCAAACCGGGAGGAGGGAGCAGACATGCGTTGAGGAAGCGGGAAAGACGAACGGGAGCAAGGAGGGATTTTATCCCCGCCGGAAAAAAGGTGCGCCGCCCGCTTTGCAGGACGGGGTTCATGAATATGTCGGAGATGTGTTTCAGATCATTTTCAACGAATTGAGTGCTGCGGAGATCAGCCAGTTGGACACCGTGCTGCAGTTGGAACTGCTCACGGAATTCAAAGTCACGTCCGATGATCTCCAGAAGGTGGACGGTGAGCGCTTTGGTAAACTGGAACGCGACGGAAAGACACTCTATCGTTACCGGGCAAAGGGCTACCGCCTCTACTTTGAGGTCGTGGACGACGGTGTGCGCGTGCATCGCGTGCTGCATAAGAATTCGCTGGAGGACTTCCTGTTTCGCAATGGCAGCAAGGTGGCGGGACACGAGGACGAAGTGCTGTCGAAGAGCAAGAGTTTCTGGAAGCTCATCGAAGAGGGACAGCGGGCGAAAAAGGCCTGAGTCATGACGTTTCAGGCGCGCCATTGTAAGCTCTGCCACGGAATCTTTTTGCCCGTTTCAGGGAACGCCGATAGTTCGGCCCAGTGCCCGCACTGTTCGGGACAGATGAAACTCAGCGAGTGTCCGCCGGCGGCGGTGGAGCAGGTGATGCCCATCCAGGACTATCACGCGGTGACGGAGGAGGAGGAGCGGGAGCAAGCACGCAACCAGAGGCACGAACTGTGGGTCCGGAGGCTGCTGTGGACTGGAATCGCGGGAGTGGTGGTTTTTGGTGCCCTCGCGGGCTGGCAGTCCTGGCGCGGGGGCAGCGACCAGGCGAAACAGAAAACAGAGGATATCGCAGCGCTCACAGAGGCGGAGAAAATCGTGCAGCGCGAACGCGCTGAAATCGAAGTCGTGGTCCGCCGGATTTTACGGGCGAAGACGATGGACGAGCTGCTGCCGGATGTGGCCGGCGCAGCGCAGGTCAGGGATC
>DATAIE010000177.1:0-2843 GCA_036262875.1 Verrucomicrobiales bacterium | reverse complement strand
CACCTTTTGGGGGACAGTCAGCAAATCACCCGGCTGGAGCGCCCGGGCGAGTGCGGGGTTTGCCTGCATCGCAGTGACATCACAGCGGATGCCGGCGCCCCCCGCCGCAGGGCGCAGGACGACGGCCCGGAGGTCGGCTTTTTCAGTGGTTCCGCCTGCCGCTGCGATGGCGGCCAGGATGTCAAAGCGGCCTTCGAGGGGAATGGCGACAACGCGCGGATTGGCGACTGCCCCGGAAACCGTGACAAAATGCTGTGCATAGCCGGTGAGCGTGAGGCTCACGCGCGGATTGACCAGGTAGTCACGGTTATAGAGTTCTTCGATTAGTTTCTCCGCCGTCCGCACCGTTTTACCGGACAGTTGGACTGATCCGATCAGCGGGAACGAGGCCTCCCCGGATTTTGAAAGAGTGCATTCCGTATCGAGATCAGACTCCTGGAACACGGAGAGTTTGATCGAGTCTCCGCGGTTGAGGATATAGTTGTCCGAAGGAGGACGCAGAGTCTGAGTCTCCTGCGGATTGGCGGCCGCGGCCGGGCCCTTGCTGCCGGACGGCGTTTTGGAATCCGTGGACCGGGCGGAAGTTCCGTCTCCTGCCGCTCTTCCCGCGGGAACCTGGGCGGACGCCGTGCCACCTCCGAAAATCAGCAGGAGAACGCAGCCGGCAATCATCCGAAGCGACGGGCGCGATCCTGTTGTCCGCAATGCGAGAGCCTCCTGTCGTTCCCTGGAGGAACTGCGGACCGGCCAGTCTGGCTGGCGGAGCCGGCTGCGGGAGAAGCTTTCGGTTTGTGGTTTCATAGGTCGGTAAAGGCAGAGAGAATCAAAACCGGCGGCTTATCTGAATACCGGCCTGATTGTTGACGAAGTCCTGGCCGCTGGCGGAGGAGTCACTGAGCCGGCGCCGGTAAAAGAGTTCTATGGTGGCGGGGCTCGTCTCCCTGCCAATTCTGACCAGCATTTCCCCGTAGGTGTAGTCGTCTGTCCGGTCGTCAGAGGTGCCGAAAAATTCATAGCTTGCCCGTTCATAGCCGGCTCCGGCCGAGACCATCAGGATGTCGCTGGGCCTCCAGCGGAGAGTGCCGTTGATCCCCGTGGTTTGGAGGTCGGAGTTGAGCACGCTCGGGCCGGGACTGCTCTGCGAATAGGCCCGCATGGAAAGTTGCCATAAGGGATTCAGGTCGTACTGGCCTGTCAGCGCCGCGGAGGGCCGCCAGGTGCTTCCGTTGGCTCCGTGGAATGAAATCCACTGCATACCGGCCTGCGCGGAGAACTTCAGCAGCGCAGAGGATTCGTAATCCCAGCGCAAAAGACCATCCACGAAAGTTCTGTCCGGGCTGAGAGTGGAGGAAGTGGAGCCAATACGAACGGAGGGGCCGATCCTTGAAATGGGGGTGGCCTGCCACAGGGCGGAAAGTTGAAGGGAGACCGTATTGTCATCATTATAGATGCGGTTCCGTGTATTCTGCCGGTCGAGTTTTTCCCAGATGATGCTGCTTTCCAGAGAGGTCCGGCCGGAAAGCTCATAATTCAGGAGGAGTTGCCCGCGGGTGGTGGCAGTGGTGAAGAGATCACGAACGAAGCGGTCGTTGCCGCTTGCCTCCAGATACGATGCGGATGCGGCGGCTTTGAGACGGGAGCCGTTATAATGGAGCGTCGCCGCCACCGCCTGGTCAAAGCTGTCCTTCGCCGACGAGGATGCATAAGTCGTCCAGGTGGGAGAATACACCGCCTCCATCGCCCAGATGGAATCCGGCACGGTGCTTCCGATTCGCAGAATAGGAGTGACGCGGTTTACCCAGGCTCCCTCTTTATGATCATTGGAGAGAAAGACATTATCGTCATAGAGCGACTGGACCGAGAGCCCGAAGCGGAGCCTTTTTGAAAAGCTGTTTTCCCTGGGGGCGGCCGGTGTTTCCTGGGATTCATTTTCCGCGCCGGCGGAGTTCGGGTCCAGGGGTTGAGCGGGATTCTGCGGGAGAGCGGCCGGGAGTGTCAGGCCCGGTTGATCCGGGGAAAGGAATCCGAATTGAGAGGTGTCCGTTTCAAGCCCCCTCGCAAGGACGGTCAAGGACCCGGCGGTGAAAACCGTTGGCAGCGCCGTCCGGAATACCTGGCAGAACTTGAATTCCATGCGGACAATATTATTTACAGGAGCTTAAATCCAGGCACAACCGCAAACACCCCGCCCTCATACGATTCTCCTCTCAAGGTCACGCTTTAGATGGAACTCGCCCGGGCTGGATACCGGGGGCAGCGCCTGCAGGGGGTTGTAAGAGCGGAGGTTGGTCGAAAAGTAACGGGCCATGATCTCACTCCGCGAGTTCACGCCGAGTTTCCGGTACAGCTTGCGCATATGCGTATTGAGCGTGCCGGGGCTGATCCCGAGGGTGGCATTGATTTCCTTGAGCATGCAGCCCCTTACAATTTCCGCCAGCACCTCGGATTCCCTGCGCGTCAGAGTCGATGGAAACGGCATCGGCGTCCGCCGGTCTCCGGAGATTGCCTCCAAAACGACACGCGCCACCGACGCGCTCAGCGGTGAGCCGCCGGCGCAGAGATCATCGAGGGCACTGATTAGTTGCTCCGGGTTCGAGCGCTTGCAGAGGAAGCCCGTTGCTCCGGCACTGACCGAGTTGAAAATGGTCTTCGCGTCGTAGTGCCTCGTGAATGCCAGAAATTCTGTTTTCGCCATCCGCGGTTTTAGCGAGCGGATCCATTCGATCCCTGCCTCATTCGGATAGCGCGGCTCAAAAATCACGATATTGGGTTGATCAATCAGGAGTCCCCGCCTGGCGACGGTCAAATCCCAGTAGGTCGACACGCAGACATACCTCCCGGAA
>DATAIE010000176.1:0-3086 GCA_036262875.1 Verrucomicrobiales bacterium | reverse complement strand
CGCTCATCTCGCGCGGCCCGCCCCAATCGCGCAGATCGGCGAGCAGGTCGGGGTTCATTGGTTCTGATTTTCCCATCGGTCTTTCTCTGGTGATGTTGGGCGCGCTCAGCCCGAGTCCTGCTCGGCGCCGGCCGCGCGCTTGCGCAGTCCGCGGAACGCCTGGACCGCACCGTGTCGGCCTTGCACCACGGCATCGACTTCGAACGCGATCGGCATCTCGACCTCGAGCTTCTGGGCGAGCGACATCACGACGCTGCTGGTCTTGATGCCCTCGGCCACCATGTTCATCGAAGCAACGATGTCCTCCAGCCGCTGGCCTTTGCCCAGCAGGTTGCCCGCACGATTGTTGCGGCTGTGACTGCTGTAGCAGGTAACGATGAGGTCCCCCACCCCGCTCAGGCCCTGAAAGGTTTCGAACCGTCCGCCTGCGGCCATCCCGAGGCGTGCCATCTCCGCGAGACCGCGGGTGACGAGCGCCGCGCGGGCATTGTCGCCCAGGCCGAGTCCCTCTGAAATGCCGGCGGCGATGGCAAAGATATTCTTTACCGCCCCGCCCCACTCGATGCCGGTGACATCGTCGCTGGTGTAACTGCGGAACCAGGGAAGCGTGAAAAACTGCTGGAGCCTTTGCGCGGATTTCGGGTCACTGCTTCCGACCACCGCCGCAGCCGCGAGACGGCGTCCGATTTCCTCCGCGTGATTGGGTCCGGAAAGGACCGCCACGGGGTTCACCGGGAGCACCTGGTGCAGGATCTCCGTCATGCGCATGCCGGTCTCTTTTTCGATGCCCTTGGTGCAGGAGAGAACGATGGCATCCTCCCGGAGGCCGATGCCGGCCACCGCATCCGCCACTCCGCGAAACGACTGCGAAGGAACGACAAACATCACGAGGTCTGCACCCTTCACATCCTCCAGGGAGGTGGTGGCCGTGATGGCGGCAGGCAGCGGGATGTCCGGAAGATAGCGGTGATTGAGGTGATGACGGTTGATCTCCGCGGTCACTTTTTCATCGCGTCCCCAGAGGATGACCCGGTCACATTTCTGTGCGGAGGCAAAGGCCAGCGCGGAACCCCAACTGCCCGCACCGAGGATGGCTACGGTATTCATGAGGCGGTGGATGCGGGCGGTTGTTTCCGGGCAAACCGGTTCTCCGTGCCGTTCATCAGACGGCGGATGTTCGACCGGTGACGCCACACAGCGAGAAGCCCGATCAGCAGCGAAAACCCCACCAGCGGCAACTGCGGAACTTTGGGAATGCCCGCGTTCAGCAGATACATGACAATGGTGGCGGTGGGTACCATGATGGAGGCCGCAATGCTGGCCACCGCGACGTAGCGGGTGCTGTAGAAGAGGATGAGCCACGCCGAGAGGGCTGCGGCCAGCGGAATGGGCAGCAGCGCCAGCAGTCCGCCGGCGGACGTGGCGATGCCCTTCCCGCCCCTGAAGTGAAGCCAGAACGTGAAGTTGTGGCCGAGCACCGCTCCCACCGCGGCTCCGATCTCCGCCCAGTCATACGGAATCCCGCGTTCCGCCAAAACGGACCGCGTGATGATGACCGGCAGGAAGCCCTTGAGCATGTCTAGGATGAAGACCGGAATGCCCACCCGTCTCCCCAGCACGCGGAAAACATTGGTCGCACCGATGTTTCCCGAGCCATGCTCGCGAATGTCGATGCCCCGCATCCGGCCCGCGAAATAGCCGAACGGAGTAGCGCCAATCACGTAAGCGGCGAGGGTCGCCACCAGACACGCGATCGCTTCGGAGGAAGTCATGGATTGGACAATCCTGGCCTAGCCAATGGCAGCGGCCACCAGCTTTTCCAGCTTTACGACATCCGCCGCGAATTTGCGGATGCCATCGGCAGTTTTCTCCGTGGCCATGGCATCTTCATTGACCTCGAAGCGGAAAGTCTTTTCATCATAACTGCGGCGCTCGATGTCCATCCCGGCGGAGGCGGAGGCGTCCAGTTTGAGTGGGAGAGGCTCTTCGCTCGCCTGGAGTTCGCCCAGCAGCGCGGGGCTGATAGTCAGGAGATCGCATCCGGCCAACTCGGTAATCTCGCCCTTGTTGCGGAAGCTCGCGCCCATCACCTCGGTCTTATAACCGAATTTTTTGTAGTAGTGGAAAATGCTGGTCACGGAGACCACGCCCGGGTCCTCCTGAGCCGCGTATTCCTTCTTCGTGGCGGCCTTGTACCAGTCTAGAATACGGCCCACGAAGGGAGAGATGAGTTTCACTCCGGCATCCGCGCAGGCAATGGCCTGGGGCAGGGAGAAGAGGAGCGTGAGATTGCAGTTGATGCCCTCTTTCTGGAGGACCTCCGCGGCTTTGATGCCTTCCCATGTGGACGCAACTTTGATCAGGATGCGTTCGCGGGAAATGCCGTCGGCCTCATACATGCCGATGAGGTGGCGGGCTTTTTCGAGGGTGCCGCCGGTGTCGAAGGAAAGGCGGGCATCCACTTCCGTGGAAACACGGCCCGGGACGATCTTGAGGATTTCCTTCCCGAAGAGGACGAGAATGCGGTCGATGATGCTTTCGACCCGGGCCTTGCCCGTGAGCGTGCCGCCTTTGTGCAGGGCCACGGCTTCATCGATGAGGTGACGGTATTGCGGTTTTTCGGCGGCCTGAAGAATCAGTGAGGGATTCGTGGTGGCATCCTGCGGCTTGTAGGCGCGCATGGATTCAAAGTCGCCGGTGTCGGCAACCACTTTCGTGTGCTTCTTTAGTTCGTCGAGTTGGCTCATGATGTTGGATGGGAAGGGGGTGTCACATTAGCCCCGGAGCGGGGTGCGCAAGAGGCGTGTTGCGTTTCCGGCAGGAAAAAATCAGTCCCCGAAAATATTTCCCAGGCTGCCGAGGATGCCGCCCTCGTCACTGCGGGTGCCGCCGCGCGCATTGGCGAGGATGCGGTCCGCGAGGCGGGCAAAGGGCAGACTCTGCAGCCAGACCGTCCCGTATCCCCGCAGCGTGGCAAGGAAGAGGCCCTCTCCGCCGAAAACCATGCTCTTCAGGTTTCCGGCGCGCTGGATGTTGTATTCGATCCCCTGGGAGAAGGCAGCGAGACAGCCGGTGTCCACGAGAAC
>DATAIE010000175.1:0-9333 GCA_036262875.1 Verrucomicrobiales bacterium | reverse complement strand
CGCAGGGCCTCGCGGAGAGCGGCATCCGGTAATTGAGAAATCCATTGCTCGTTCTTCTCCGCGTCCACCGGAACCCCGTTTCCCGGGTCCAGTATTTGGCGGCAGGCACCGAGACGCTGCGAAAGATCCGGCAGTGTCATCGCCCAGGCGAAGGCTTCGCCGGGCCCTCCATCCGTTAGGATTTGGGAGGCTTCCAGCAGTGCCCGACCCTTCCACTCAGAGGAGGGCTGCGTTTGGACATACGCCAGCGCCGCCTCGCGGTCGGCTTTCAGCCAGTCTGCCATGACCCGGCCTATCATCCGGTTTCGCACGCCTTCGTCCAGGGGAGTGGAACGGAGGAACTCCGCCGTTTGCGCCGGTTCACGCCGGGACCAGAAATCGAGCACGCCGTCCCCGCCGCGGGAAATCATCTCCGGGACGAGCCGGTAAAACGCAAAGGCCTGCTCAGGATCGGCCAACTCCAGATTTCTCAGGATGATGGAAGCGGCCTCCAGCCGTTCCTTTTTGGCGAGCGTCTGCACCCAGGCAGCGGATTCCTCCACCGGCCGGTCCGCCATACCTTCCGCCAGACACTGGTAAAATCCACTGCGGTCCGGCACGCGGTCTAAAAACCGCGCGGCCTCCACCGGATGTTTTTTTGCATACTCGTAATAGAGCGGTGTCAGCGGATCATGATAAACCGGCGCAAAAGGGTCCGACCCGTCTGACGGAATCCCGCCTGGAGGAGGCACGGCCTCCTTTCCAAAGACGAGTTCCATCCGTTCCGGACTTCCCCGCAGCCATGCAGTGGCGGCTTCGAGATCCTGGCCGCCCCAGGATTCGATGGCGGCTCTCAGCAGCACCGGATGATTCAGAGCAAAGGCTACAGCGGCGGCGGGGTCCTTACCCGCCCACGACCTCATGGCTCCGTCAAACCGTGCAGCCAACTTGACCCCGTCGAGCTCCCGGTCCATCTCCAGGACGCCGCTGCGTTCGGCGATGGAAAGCGCGGCCACCGGGTCCCGCCCGTGGGCGCAGGCCAGGGCACTGCCCCACAACTGGTATCCCTTCGACTCGCGCTTCTTATCGTCGTCGTTCTTGTGCGCCGATTCGAATCGCTGGACCGCCGCGAGGACTGCCGCAGGATCATGCGGGAAGCACGCACGGACGACATCTGAAAGAAACCCAAAATCGTCCGTTTCCTCCGCAAAGGCGATCAGACGTTTTGCATCGGCGACGGCAGCGCGTTCGACCAGGGCCCGCAGCAGATCGCCGGAATGTCGCAGGAAGCTCTCTTCCCGTCCGGCCAGTTCGCGCAGGACTAACTGATAGTCGGCGGGAGCCATTGCGGACAGCTTTCCGTCCAGGAGCACCCAGTTCACCGTGTCGCGGGAGCTGGTCAACGCCAGCAATTCATCCGCGAGGCTGACCGTTTCTGCGCGGGAGCGGGGAGTGTCCGGAGAGACCGTCTGTGCGCCGTTGATCCGCCTCCCTTGAGAAGAGGTCGCGGCTCCCGTTTCCGTTAGGTGATGAACCAGGCCGCCGGTCGCCGCGCAAAGAGCCAGGATAAAAAAGGCTGGCAGAGCGTTCATGGGGGGACGGCGGGCTTCTGTGCTTTGGGCACCAGTTGTTCACGCAGGTTGCCCGTGGGCAAAATGGTGAGGGGTACCGCATTCAGATAGGCTTGATATGCAGCGACATCCCGTTTGCTCCATTCGCGGGCCATTTCGCCCAGCATTTCCCGGCGTGTATGCGTGGGCGGCAGCGAGAGAGCCCAGTCCATGGCCTGGCGCGGATTGCTCTGGATCCACTGCTCCGGAAAATCGCCAAGGTAGTCCGCCCCCTTCCGGGCATTTCCCGTTTTCGCGTCAAAGGCTACGATCTTCGCCAGCGCCTCTGCGGGAGCGGTGCCAGCAAGGGACTTTATCCAATGCCATCGCATATCGATGTAGGCGTAGTCGTCCTTTGCCATCAGGCGGGTCGCGGCCGGGAGGTCAGAGGCAAATGTCTTCAACATAGCCTCAGACCAGGGCCCGTTCGTTTCCGCGTTGAGGAAGGTGTTAAAATCGATGCCGAACTCCAGGGCCGGCACGGGATCGAGCGTGAGCCAGCGGCGAAGAAGCGGGTTCATTATCTCGCGGGGGAAGTCAGTGTTCCGCTGCGCTTTCAAAAGAGCCCGGATTTCCATTACCAGCGCACCGATCTCCCCCGCATCGAACTTCGCGATCGCCAGTTCCGCACGCGCCCGGGCGGTGGAAGAGGGGACGTTTTGCGTCAGTTTCAGGAGATCGCTGACGTTGTGGACCTCTACGGTTTCAAGCCCGCGGGAAGACGTCGCGAATTCCGGTTTTTCGAAACCCGGGGAAACTGTCGCCTCCACCGCGGCAGGAAGGCGGTGCCCGCCTGCCGCCGGCTTTGCATTTCCGGCAAAACGGGAGTCAACCCACCAGCCCATGCCGAAGCACAGGGTGCCTAACGCGGCCAGAAGGGATGAGTTCATGCTTACGGAGGACAGGCAACCCTGTCAGTTTGTGGTGCACGGCTGAAATTGTCAACGTGCCTGCTCCTCACCAAACGTGCGCGGGAGGAAGATAGTTCCTGCGCGGGCGGTCCCGTGTGCGCCGGATCAGCCTCCCGGCGCCACCGGGGGTCCTGCTCTCAGAGAACTGGACAGGATAGCATTCCCGCGCGAGAGTATACGTTATGTTGGCCATTACGGTGGTCTCACGCTGAACTCATGGACAACCCCGCACAAGCACTGGAGTCAGTAATCGCGACCGGGCAACTGCGCACGAGGCCGGGACGGCCTTCGGGGCCCTCCGCGGAATCCCGTATGCTGGTCCGCCTTACCGAGGCGCTGGCGAAGTCCCCGCAGGAACTATTTCCGCTGCTCGTGAAGACGGTTTTAGAATTGTCCGGCGCCGGCTCGGCGGGAATCAGTTTGCTGAATGAAAAGAAAGGCCGGTTTGTCTGGCCGGCTGTGGCGGGAAAACTGGATTGCTATCTCGGGTCCGGAACGCCGGCGGATTTCGGGCCTTGCGGCACTGTTCTGGATCGCAACGCCTCCATTCTGTTTATTCATCCCGAGAGGCACTTTACCTATTTGGAGCCCATCTCGCCGCCGCTGGAGGAGGTCCTGCTGATTCCGTTCCACGTGGACGAAAAGGCCGTCGGGACCATTTGGGCAGTCATTCACGACAAAGACCGGGAATTCTCGGAAACTGACAGGCATTTGCTGGAAAGTCTCAGCGCGTTCGCCTCCGCAGCCTACCGGACGCTCGCCAACTCGGGAGCGCTGGCTCCGCTTTTGGAAATGGAGCCGCAAAACCTCTGAATCAGCCTGCTTTGACGGGGGCAGGGGTGGAGATGCGAACGGTCATGCCGTTCACGAGGGAGTCGGCGGGGTTGAGGATGACCCGGTCTTCGGAGGTGACGCCGCCCAGGATTTCCGTTAGTGTTCCAAAGTCCCGGCCGGGATGGACGGCGCGGAGTTCCACTTTGCCGTCATCATGCACGATTCCCACCTGGGGGCCTTCGGCACGGAAGAGCATGGCATTGGACGGGATGGTGATGGCGGCATCGGGCCGGGCATCTGTGAGCTGCACCTGAGCGTAGCTGCCGGCGAGGATGGTGCCTTTGGCATTGTCCACCTCCAGTTCGGTGAGGAGCGTGCGGGACGCGGGATCGAGGGCTCCGGAGGAGCGCACCACTTTGGCCACAAAGGACTCGCCCGGCATGTCGGTGATGGTGAGCGCCGCGGTCTGTTTTTCCGTCACCGAGCGCGCATGTGTCTGGGGTACCCTGACAAAAACGCGAAGCTTATCGAGCCGCGAAACGTGGAACAACTCCTGGCCGCCTCCGGCAGTGACGAGTTGACCGACATCGATGCGGCGGGCGGTGATGGTGCCGGAAAACGGCGCGGTAACTTTGCCGAAGGACGTGAGGTTCTCGAGCCGCTCGACATTCGACTTCGCGGCCTCCACGGCGGCGGCTTTTAAGGTCACGTCCGCCTTCTTTTCATCGACTTCCTGTTTGCTCACGCCATTGGAGGAAAGCAGGCGGGCGTAGCGCGCGGAGGTGGAATCGGCGAGTCCCTGAGCGGCGACGGCCTGATTGTATTCAGCGCGCGCCTGGGCGAGCTGATGATCGATTTCCGGCGTCTCCAGTTCCGCGAGGATCTGGCCCTCGGTCACTTTCGCGCCGAGGTCAAAGTTCCACTTCTTCACATAGCCGTTGGCGCGGGCATAGATAGCCGCCTCCGCCTGCGGACGGAGTTCACCGGACAGGGTGATGGGCGCGCCGGCTTTGGCGGGAGCGGGCTTGATGACGGTGACGCTGAGAACAGCGAGCTCTTTGGATTCCTGCACTGTCACGGCGCGGGCTTTCGCGCGCGGGAGGTAGCCTGTGGCCAGTCCGGCGGCGGCGAGGAGGAGGACGATAAAAAGGAGACGGCCCAGGCGTGGAGACCTTCCGGTCTCTTCTTCAGCAGGCGGCGTATCCGTGCTGACGCGGGTGGGGCATTGGGAGTCGGCATTCATAGGATCAGGCGGGGAGGAGGGCGGATTCAGACTCATGGGCCGGCTTCTCTCCGGAAGCAGATTCAGAGCCGTCTCCGGCGGGAGATTTGGCGGGGCGGTATTTGCGGTGCAGGATGCTGAACACCGCCGGCACGAAGAAAAGGGTGGCCACGGTGGCCAGCAGCAGACCACCGATGACGGCGCGCGCCAGCGGGGCATTTTGCTCGCCGCCTTCTCCGAGACCGAGGCTCATGGGCACCATGCCGATGATCATCGCGAGGGCGGTCATGATCACCGCGCGCAGGCGGGTGGAGCCGGCGGCGAGTGCGGCGGCGCTGGAACTCATGCCCTCGCGCAAGCGCTCGCGGGCAAAACTGACAACCAGCACGGAGTTCGCCGTAGCCACGCCGAGACTCATGATGGCTCCCATGAGCGCCGGCACGCTGAGCGTGGTATTCGTCACATAGAGACCCCACGCCACCCCGGCCAGCGCCGCGGGCAGCGCGGTGATGATGATGAACGGGTCCAGCCAGCTTTGAAAGTTGATCACCAGCAGCAGGTAAATGAGCACGATGGCAATCACGAGGCCCGCCCCAAGGCCGGTGAAGCTGGTTTCCATGGTTTGCGCCTGTCCTTTGACGAGAATGAAACTGCCGCGCGGCAATTCCTTTTTCGCCTCCTCCACAAACGGCATCACTTCGCCAAGCACCCCGCCGAGATCGCGTCCGCTGACGTTGCCAAAGACATCCACCACGGGAGTGACATTGTAGTGGGATACCACGGCCGGGCCCTGCGCCCGCTGGAGGTCCGCGAGATTTGTTAGAAGCTGGCCGCCATCCGTGGTGACGCCGGCTTTGCCCACGGGCAGGCTTTGCAGCGCGCTCACGGAATCCATAGTGTGCTCCGGTGCCCTCACATTGATCAGATACTGGATGCCGTTCTTCGGATTGAGCCAGAAAATCGGGGATACCTGGCCACTGCCCGTGAGGCTGAGGAGCACGGAATTGGCCACGTCGCGTTCATTGAGACCGATCTCCGCCGCCTTGTCCCGGTCCACATTGACCTGCATGCGGGGCTGGTCCGCGGGCTGCTGCACACGCACGTCCACCGCGCCGGGGACGCTGCGGATTTTGTCCGCGAGCTTTGCCGCGATGACGCGGTTGGCCGCCTGGTCCCGGCCATAGATCTGGATGTCCAGCGGTGCGGGCAGGCCCATGTTCAGCGTCTGCGTCACGATGTCGGCGGGCAGCGTGTAGAACGTGGTGCCCGGAAATTCGCGGTTCAGCACGATCCGCAGTTTCCTGACATATTCATCGGTGGGGCTGTGATCGTGATTGAGGGACACGAGAATGTCCGCGTCGCCCGTGCCGATGAGGCCGTTGTTGGAGTAGCTGAGGCTGATGCCGGAATTCGGAATCCCGATATTGTCGAGAATGCCTGCGAGTTCGGACTTCGGAATCTCACGGCGAATGACCTGCTCCACCGCATCCACGAGGCGGGCGGTTTCCTCGATGCGGGTGCCTGTCCGGGCGCGCAGGTGCAGGCGAAACTGCCCGGTATCCACGTTAGGGAAGAAGTCCTGCCCCAGCATCGGGACGAGCACGAGGGAGGCCGCACAGAGCCCCAGGAAAAGCACGGCAAAGCGCCACCGCAGCCTAATGAGCGCAGCCAGCAGCGCCCGGTAGAATTTCCGGAAGTTCTCGAAGCCGCTCTCAAATCCGCGCTGGATCGCCGCAAACGGGCGCCTCCATCCGCGCACCGGCGGACCATCGAGACTGCCGCCGTGTCCGTGGTACGGGGAGTTGCGGTAGAACCACATGACCAGCGTGGGGATCAGCGTCCGCGAAAGAATGTAGCTGGCCAGCATGGCAAACACCACCGCCTCCGCGAGCGGCACGAAGAGGAACTTCGCCACTCCGGTCAGGAAAAACATGGGCACGAACACTATGCAAATACACAGCGTACTGACGAACGCCGGGGCCGCAATTTCCTGCGCGCCGTCGAGGATCGCTTTGGTCAGGGGCTTGCCCATGGCCATCTGGCGGTGCACGTTCTCGATCTCCACCGTGGCGTCGTCCACGAGGATGCCCACCGCCAGCGCCAGACCGCCGAGCGTCATGAGATTGATCGTTTCGCCAATGGCGCTCAGCGCCGCCAGGGAACTGAGCACGGCCAGCGGAATGGAAAGCGCAATGATCACCGTGCTCCGCCATGAGCCGATGAAGAGGAGAATCATAATGGCCGTGAGCACCGCCGCGATGACGCCCTCATGCACCACGCCATCCACCGCCGCCCGCACAAAGACGGACTCGTCCACGAATTCCTTCACCTCGATCTCCTTCGGCAATCCCGCAATGACCTTGGGCAATTCCTCCTTCACGCGATCCACCACTTCCATCGTGGAGGCGGAGCCGCTCTTCATCACAGTCACGAGCACGCCGCGCCCACCGTCCTTGCGCACCACATTCTGCTGCGGCTGGAAGCCATCGCGCGCATTCGCCACCTGGCCGAGAAACACCGTGGAGCCATTCACCACTTTCAGCGGGAGGTTGTTCAGGCTCTCCAGCACTTTGGGGCTTCCGTTGAGTTCCACGTTGTATTCCGTTTCACCGATTTTGGCGGTGCCGCCGGGGAGCACGAGATTCTGCAGGCTGACAGCGTCCACCACATCCTGTGGCGTGAGGCCCTTGGCCTTCAGGGCATTCAGATTCAGGTCCACGGAGACCACCCGCGTCTTGCCGCCGTAGGGCCAGGGAAGCTGCGCGCCGCGCACTACAGAGAGTCCCACGCGGAATTGATTTTGCGCGAGGTCGTAGATCTCCTGCTCGGAGAGCGTCTTGCTCGTGAGGCTGTACTGGAGGATGGGTACCGTGGACGCATTATAGCGGATCACCAGCGGCGGCGTCTGGCCGGGAGGCATCTGCCGCAGAATGGTCTGCGCCACGGCGGTAATCTGCGAGACACCGGCATCCACGGACGCCCCGGGCTGAAGGAAGACCTTGATGATGCCCGTGCCGTTGTAGGAGTTCGACTCGACGTGCTCGATGTCGTTCACCGTGGCGCTCAGCGAGCGCTCATGTGTGTAGAGGATGCGCTGCTCGATCTCCTGCGCGTTGAGGCCCGGGTACTGCCAGATGACGGAAATCACCGGGATATCGATGGCCGGGAAAATGTCCGTCGGCGTACGCTTCATCACCAGCGGTGTCGTCAGCAGGAGAACCAGTGACATCACCACAAAGGTGTAGGGGCGGCTGAGCGCCAGACGGACGATCCACATGGGCTTGAGGCGGGAGGAAGCGGTGGCTTTCTCCGGAATCATCAATCGGTCCGCACGGAGGGCGCGGCCAATACAGGTTTGATTTGGTATTGATACGCATTTACGATCAATCATGGAACTGCGACATCTGCGCTATTTCGCCGCCGTGGCTGGAAAATTGAGCTTTCGCGGGGCTGCCGAGGCCCTGCATGTGGCGCAGCCGGCGCTCAGCGCACAGATTAAAACTCTCGAAGAGGAACTGGGAGCCAGGCTTTTTGACCGCACGACACGCACAGTGAGACTCACCCGGGCGGGCAAAATCCTGCTGGCCGAGGCGCACAAGGTCATCGCCGCCGCCGGGCAGGCGGAGCAGGCGGTAAAACAGGCGGCGGAGGGCCTGGTGGGCACGCTGCGGGTGGGACTCATCGCCCCCTCCGCCAATGCCTGGCTCGCGGGGATTCTCCGCGCATTTCGCAAACGCTACCCTGGCGTGCAGCTCTCGCTTTCCGACCTCACCAGCACCGAGCAGGTGAAGCGCCTGCGGGAGGACAAACTGGACGCCGCCCTGCTCCGGCCGCCCGTGGGGTTTTCAGACCTGGAATACCGTTTCGTAGAGGAATCGCCCTACATTCTCGCGCTGCCGGCCGGCCATCGCCTCACCAAAGTGCGCGATCTGACATGGAGCGATTTTCACGACGAACCCATGGTGATGCTGGAGCCCAACGTGCAGCACGGCTACTACGATCCCTTTCTCGCCGCCTGCGCCAAGGCCGGCGCGTATCCCCGGCCGGTGCAGTTTGCCAACGACATCCACACGAAGCTCTGGCTCATCTCCGTCGGCTTCGGCATCGCCCCCACCACCGCCACCCTCGCCGCCATCAAACGCCCCGGACTCGTCTTCCGCAAAATGCCGCCCGGCCTGCCGCCCGTTCACACCGTACTCGTCTGGCGCCGCGGCGACGACTCTCCCCTGCTCCACCGCTTCCGCGAGTGCTTTGCGGAAATGACGGAGAGGGATTCGTGAGTCATGCGGCGGCGGAAATTAGCAGGCCGACCCGGCGGGAAAAGGTGGACCGGGAATCAGAAGCGTTAGGCAAACCCGCGACGGCGTCAGTCCGGTAAACGAATTCTGTAATGAACAGGCATTCTGAAAGCGCTGAAGGCGCGTAAGAGCAAAGCCCGGGGCCAGCATGCGAAGCGTGCGCAGCCCCGGGATATCTGATCAAGACTCCATGCGCCCTGACAGGGCGCGACATCTTCCCGCATTTTTCACGGGCAAGCCGGGAGAAGAGCCGGCACACTGTCCCGCCCTTACAGGGCTGGACTCAACAGATGGATGCTGCCCCGGGGTTGCGCACGCTTCGCGTGCTGACCCCGGGCTTTGCTCTCCCGCCCTTACAGGGCTTCCAGAAGCAAAGGATTTTGCCTGCACTGGCGTGTTCACAGATTCGAGCCCGCTCAGACAAAGACCGAACGAATGCTGCGACAAAAAATAACCGTTAGTGCAAACCCTGACCGGAATCACCCCGCAAGGTTAGATCATTCACTATCAACCCGCACCCGGACGCTTCCGCCGCATCG
>DATAIE010000174.1:0-2696 GCA_036262875.1 Verrucomicrobiales bacterium | reverse complement strand
GAATGAACAGGGAACGGAACTCGGCACGCCCGGCGCTTCGGGGCTGGCTGCTCGCGAAGGCGGAGGCGGCATGGAAGTCCGTCAGGGACCAGCCATCGATGAGTCCAAACGTGAGGTTCGTCCGGACTTCTCCCTCGTCGGCCTGCGCCAGCCATGCGCGGGCGCTGTCGGGCGAAGATTGAGCCCATCCGGCAAGGGCGGCCAGAGTTTCACCGGTGGCATTTTGTTTGCCATCCGTGCCGAAACAATTCGTGACGGCGGCCTTCCCATCGAGACGTCCCCATGCGCGGAGGAAATGGCGGTGCTCCACTTCATACTGGCTGCCGTGGTTCTCCTGACGCAGACGTTTGAACAGTTCCGCCACCTGGGGAGCGGGCTCGGCGGTGAGGGAAGCCATGAGGGCGGCGAAACGCTGGGAGCGCTGGAGGGGGTCGGGGGCTTTGAGCGCAAGTTCCCAGTCGGTGGCACTGCCTGCGGACGTCCCTGACAGACTGTCCGCCGCTCCGTTCGCGCCGCGGCTGCCCCGCGCCAGAGGGCCGCTGTTGCGGGCGTCCGCCAGGCCAAGGCGGGCTTTGAGGGCGGCGGTATCCTTTGTGTTGCGGGCGAGTTGATCCTCCATGGCGGCGGCGCGCTGCCATTGCCACGCGAGCGGCACGGCCATGCAGGCGGCGGTGAGGAGAGTGGCACGGGTTTTGGCGTTCATGAGGGTGAGGACTTGATTGAGGAGTGTTAGTTTTGCGGCCGTGGCGGCGGCGGCAGTAGTGGAAACAACAGTGACGGCGGCAGCGCTCGCCGGCTGGGAAAGCACGGCACCGAGACCAGCGGCGAGGGCTGCGGCGGAGACGGCAGTACTCTGGCGCTTGAGGCGCAGGGCTATTTTTTCGAGGGCCCGCTGGCCCTGCTTGCGCACCGCGGCTTCGGTCTTGCCGATGGCTGTTGCGATGTCGCGAAGACTGCGGCCTTCGTAGAACCGCATGAGCACGATGCGCTGGTCGTCGCCCTTCAGGGCGCGCAGGGCACCGTCGAGATGCGGCAGAGCTTTGTGAAGCGTGCCGGCAGTATCACCGTCCTGAGATGTCCGGAGGTGATCGGCGTAGGCGTTCATATAACGCCGGCGTGTGGACTCCCGGCGAAGAGCAGTGGCGGTCTCACACCATGCGCAGTGGTGCAGCCACGGGGCGAGGGTCGGCTGGGCGGTGATGCCTCCCGCCTTCGCCGCCAGCCGGGTGAACACGTTTTGTGAAATCTCATCCGCCAGAGCCCCATTTCCCGTGCGCCGCAGCGCCACTCCGCGCACCAGTCCATAATACCTGGCTACCAGCGACCGGAACGAGGTTTCGCAGCGCCCGGTGCTCCACGCGCGGAGCAGTTCGGCATCGGTGCTGGCGGAAGGGAGAGGCATTTGTCCATTCTACCGCGGGACGGCTGGGGGAGGGGACAGGTTTTTTAAACTTCAAAGATCAAAAATCCAAACATCAAAGAAGCTCCAAGCACGTTCCAAGCACCAAAGAAACACCAAGCTCCAATTCGCGTCCACCTTGAGCCTTGGGGCTTGAAGTTTCTTTGATGTTTGGATTTTGATCTTTGAAATTTGAAGTTCCCCTCACGCCCTGCGTCGCTGCCAGTGGCGTCGGAGAGCTATCAGGAAAAGCACCGCAGTGAGCCCATAGACCGCCGGCCAGATGCGCAGGGCGGTCTGGATGGCATCATGCAACTGCGTGGTGGAGGGACTGAGGCGTCCCCATGGAATAAAATGCTCTACGCCGTAGACCGTTTGTGCCATGGGAGAGGCACCGGCTACGAAGATGGGCGTGGTGGGCACTTCCCGGGACGCGGTGAGCAGGATCAGCGAGGCGAGCACGGGAACCACGCCAAGGAAAACCACGGCCAAAAATGGCCACTTTCCGCCCCTGGCCTCCAGCAGTGCGTGGAAGCCGAGGATCGGTGGTGCAAGGATGCCGAAATAAACAAGGTAGGTGATCTGTCCGGGGTCCGCATTGAACCAGACGGAACTGAGCACGCTGCGGGTGAACCACGCCCACGACAGTGCTCCGCCTGCGATCAGGAGCAGCACGACGGGGAAAGCGCTCGATCCATCCGCCAGCAGCGGCGCACTTCGCCGTCCGAGCTTTGCCGCCCGCCGCAGTCCGCGGGCCTGGCCGTCCTGACTGGGGGTGAGCATGATGACGAGGAGAACCAGCAGGAAGAGCATCACCACGCCGTAGAAGGCGCACATTTGCAGGGCCTCGTCCGGGGAGGGCAGATTCGGTTTTCCCTGGAGAAGCGAGCGGATGCTCTTTGCCGGGAACAGCGAGCCATCCTTGATGCCGGGCAGCGCATTGCCGATGGGCAGGATGCACAGCCATGCGAAGACGAGGATCGCCCAGCCCTTGCTGAGGAGGTGGGAGTCGGCTTGCCGCCACTTCCGCCACACCATGACAACACTGGTCAGGATAAAGGAGCCCTGCACGATCAGGGTGAACTGGAGGTCGGTGAAGGTCCAGTCGAAGAACTCCACGCCCGCACCGCCGACGTGGGCGGACATGAGCTGCCACGTCTTGACCACATCCGGCGGGAAGAGTTGCGGCGCGGCCTCCATGATGACTGGCCACATGGTCACATAGCGCAGGAACGGCAGTCCGAACCGCGAGCCCTGCGGCACCAGAAAATAGAGGAGAAAGATGAGCGCCATGCTG
>DATAIE010000173.1:0-9537 GCA_036262875.1 Verrucomicrobiales bacterium | reverse complement strand
TGAACGCGCTGTGATCGTGAAATCCGCAATCGAGCGCGATTTCAGAAACTGAGCGACTGGTCTCCCTCAACATCGCTGAGGCCGCGCTCAGCCGGTGTTTGGAAATCAACTGCGTCGGAGTGAGGCCGTAGACGCGCTTGATGATCCTCGCAAACCTCACCGGCGAAAGCTGCGCTGTCTTGGCGAGGTCGGCGGGGCCCAGCGGCTCTGCATAATCGCGCTCCAGCCGCCGCAGGGCGGAGGCCACACCGCCGGGGATCTCCTGCGGAGCGATTGGCGAGCGCACATCCTTTGAAATTCCAATGATCCCCGTCACCTCTCCCGTGTCACTGCGCACCGGCAGCTTCGTTGTGAGGCACCACCCGGGCTTTTGAGGGGAGTACCAGTGCAACTCCAGCCGCTCCAGGATCGGCCGGCCGGTGCGCAGGACCGCCGCATCCTGCTCCGTGGGGACGCGCCCGAAATCCCCCTGACAAAGGTCACACGGACGCCGCCCCAGCATCTGCTCTTTGTTCCGCAAACCGAATCTCTCCACCAGGGAGTGATTCACCGTCGTATACCGGCCCGAGGCGTCCTTGATAAAAAAGGCGAGGTCAGGGGTGTGATCGAAGAGTTGCTCCAGGAGACCGGGGTCCACACCGGTCCCCGCGCGTGGAAAGGCGGACGAAGAGCTGCGTTTCATCAAAGGAAAGTGGAAAGGCGGACCTTTCCGCTTTGATAGCCGGGTGGCCAGAGGCCGTCAACACGGCTCCTCTGTCCAGCGCTTCGGCTTGCATTCAACAGGCAGGCCACCGTAAATCGGGCCATGCAAATCAGGTCCCTTCTCCTCTCATTTTCACTTGTGCTGCCCTGCGCGGGCCGCGCGGAACTGCACGAATTCACCGACACTTCCGGACGGAAGATCACGGCGGAGATTCTCAACAGCGGGCCGGGATGGATCAATGTCCGGCGCCAGGACGGTCACAAGTTTCTACTGACACTCGACAAGCTCAGCGCGGAGGACAAAGCGTGGGTGGCAGACGTGCAGAAAAAGCAGGAGAAGGATGCCGCCGCTCAGAAGCGGGCCGTGGAAGTGCCCGCCAAAATCCTCGCCTACTGCCGGGAGCACTCCGGCAAACAGGTGGGCAACGGCGAATGCTGGACGCTGGCCGACGAGTGTTTCAAAGCCTGCGAACTGAAGCGGCCCGGAGGCCGGGTATGGGGCCGCAAGCTGGACCCCGCGAAGGAAAAGCCGCAGCCGGGCGACATCGTGGAATTCCGCAGCGCGAAATTCGCCGACGGCGGCATGACCGGCCCTGAGCACACGGCCATTGTGGTGGCACTCGGAAAGAAGGGACACCTCACCGTCGCTGAACAAAACTGGGGCGGCCATAAAACCGTGCACGAGCGCGACATGGATCCCGCAGGTTTGAAGTCCGGTGAGATGATGTTCTACCGGCCGGAATGACCAGAGACCGGCATCACTGCGCGGATTCTTTTTTGTCGGTCAGGGACATCCAGGGGACGGCCACTTTCAGCATATCCTTCATTTGGCGCTCTTCTTCAGCGCGGCTTTGTTCATAGATCTGGAACTGTTCGGCAGTCAAAACTCCGCGCAGGACATCGTCGTTGGAATTGTCGAACTCTGCCATTGCTGAGCCGATGTCCACCCCTCCCCCTGCATTCAATGCCGGCGGCTTTTTACCGGTCTCGAGCTTCCGCTCCGCCAACTGCTGAAAAATCAGGTCCTTTTGCTCTGCGGTGAGGTCCACCTTCTTGCTGATGGAACTGAGCATATCGTGGGCGTGTTCCTCGGCTTCCGCGACCCGCTGTTCATTCTTCGCCTTCCCGTATTCGGTGAGTTGCTCCGGTGTCAGCAGCTTCTCCAGAAAGGGGTCCATTTTCCCGGTGGTGTCTTCGTCCGCATCCATTTGCGTCAGCATCTTCTGATCCTCCGCGCTGAGATTCTCTTTGCCTTTCATCGCCCGGGTGAGCAGGCCGCTTTCGACGGCGAGCTTGAGCCGGTTGATGCTGTTGTGGTGCTGATCCTCCAAAAATTTCAGGAGCTTTTCCTTTTGTTCCGGGGTGAGATTCAGCCGCTGGGCGAGACGGTTGAGTTCACGCGTGGCCTCATGTTTCATCTGCTCCTCCGCAATGCGAACCAGATTGTCGCCGGAAAGAGCACCGGCAAGGGCGGCCATGGGGTTGTCCGGTGTTGATGTCTTTTGAGCGGCGGCAGCGGCCGGTGCCTTCGTGCTTTCTGATGGGGTGCGTGTGTTCGAAACGGCTGACTGGGAGGCATGCACCACAGGACCGGATGCCCGGCGCAGTTCGCGCACCTCCTCTTTCAGGCTGCTGTTCTCGCGCCAAAGCATGGTTAGGGGAATGGAAACGAGGGCGAGGGTAACGACGGAGGTTTTGATAATGGTGGAGGCAGTCATGGTCCAAAATGTATGAGTGAAAAGAGTGCCGGCGGTGACGGCAGGCGCCCCGTGGAGCGCCGAGGAGGCGATCACTGCGGCGGAGGCGGACGGGACGCAAAGCGACTGCCCAGCGAGCAGGACTCCCAGGGCGGCCCCGCTGGTCATGATCCCCTTCCTGCGGAGCAGAGCGCCCAGCCGGTCCAGCGAGCGCTGCATGCGCTTCCGGCTGCCTTCCTCCGTCCGGCCCGTGGTGCCGGCGATTTCCCGATAGCTGCGCTGTTCAAAATAACGCATGACCACCAGTTGGCGTTCCTCGGCGGGAAGGCGGGTGAGAGCTTCATCGAGATGCTTCTGAATGTCCTGCCATGCGTGATCCTGTTGAGTATCATCCCCTGTCATTTGAGTAGTGAGTTCCTGAAGTGCTTCGCGGCGGCGGGCCTCCTTGCGGCAGGCGTTACGGGTCTCCATAAAAGCGGCGCGGTGCAGCCAGCCGGCCAGTTCCCCGTGCTTCAGCGCGGCGGCCTTGCGGGCGAGGATGGTGAACACCGTCTGCGTGATCTCCTCAGTCAGCGGCCGGTTCTGAGTCCGCCGCCACGCCACCCCCTGCACCATGGGGGCATGACGCTCCACGATTTCACGGAAGGCGCTCTCGTCACCGGTGTCGGTAAAGCGGGCAAGGAGTTCAGCGTCGGTGTTCATGGGTGGACACAGGACTCACGTCACGGGCGCGGGGTTCGGGACAACTTTTATCGATTTATTTTCCCCCGGCCAGGCCGAAACCGCCCGCGCTGCTTTTGGATGATTCCAGAGCGCCGGTCCGCAGCCTTCTTTTCTGAACCGGAAAGCCGCCGCAGAAGGATTGAACATTCCGGCTTTTTCGCTGCGTAGGGAGGGTGTGCAAGCCCTCCCGCGCCTGTCACCCACCGGGACATTCCGCCAAACGACCGCCAGACACTTCGTGGCGGGAGGGATGTTATGTCTTCTGCTCACGGGGACCATGCACGCGGCACCGGATTTTGCGAAGGACGTCCGTCCAATTCTTGAGAAGAATTGTTTCGGCTGTCACGGACCGGACAAGCACAAAAACAGCTACCGCCTCGATGTCCGGTCCATCGCGCTGAAAGGGGGCGACAGCGGTGAGCGGGCGATCATTCCTCACAATGCCAAGGCAAGTCCCCTCATCCGGTATGTCAGTGGAGAGGACGCCAAAATTGTCATGCCCCCGAAGGAAAGCAGCGGGCCCCGCCCTTCTCCGGAGGAGGTGGAAACGCTGCGCGCGTGGATCGATGCAGGTCCCTCCTGGCCGGACGAGTTTGCCGGAACGCTGGAGCCGGCAAAACCGCACTGGGCGCTGCAGCCCCTGGTAAAGTCACCGATACCTGGTCCGGAGGCCAATCCCATCGATGCCTTCATCCGTGCAAAACTCGCGCCGAAGGGTTTGGCGCCCTCGCCGGAAGCCGATCCCCGGACGCTCATCCGCCGGTTGTATTATGATCTCATCGGCCTGCCGCCCGGCCCCGAAGAGACTGCAACGTTCGTGAGAGCCATGGACCGTTCCATTCAGGGGAATAATCCGGAGCAGGCATGGGTGAAGCTGGTAGACACGCTCCTCTCGTCACCCCGTTATGGAGAGCGCTGGGCGCGCCACTGGCTGGACACCATCCACTTTGCAGATTCGCATGGATTCGAACACGACGTGGGCCGGGACAATGCGTGGCCTTTCCGGGACTACGTCATCTCCTCCCTGAATGCCGACAAGCCCTGGAGCCGCTTTATCCGGGAGCAGCTCGCAGCAGACTATTTCTATCCGGGAGAGCCGCAACTCACCCCGGCGCTCGGCTATCTGGGTGCCGGCACATTCGATCTCAGCGCCTTCAGCACCGCGCCGGTGATGTTCGAATACATCGACCGCGATGATATGGTGACTCAGACCATGTCGGCGTTCGTGAGTACCACGGCCAACTGTGCACGCTGCCACGATCACAAATTCGATCCGATCCCGCAGGAGGACTACTACGCCCTGCAGGCGGTCTTCGCAGGACTGATTAAAGGAGACATCTCCTATGACGCCGATCCCAACACCTACCGTGACCGACAGCGGTGGATGGCGGTGCAGGCGGCGGCAGAGCGAAACGATGCCGCCGTGCTGCTCGCGCCGGAAAACGAACCACTGGTTGCCTCGTGGACCACACAACACGCGGGCGCAGCGCGATGGCAGCCGCTGGAGGTGGAGATGCTGCTGTCCGCAGGAAGCGCGGTCCTCACTCCGACGCCCGCGGACGGCGCAGGCAAAATCTATCTCGCCAGCGGCCCCCGCCCGGACAAGGATACATACACCATCACCGGTTCCACTACACTTCCGGAGATCACCGCCATCCGGCTCAATGTTCTCTCCAACGCGTCCCTGCCCATGCGGGGGCCCGGGCGTCAGGATAACGGAAACCTTCATCTGTCTGAATTTGAAGCGCGCGTGTTCGAACCGGACTCTGACAAGCCGCGGGTCCTGAAATTCAGCAGCGCCACGGCGGATTTCAATCAGGAGGGGTGGGACATCCAGCGTGCGCTCGACGGGAAAATCGAAACCGCATGGGGCATCCATCCCGCGGAAGGCCAGTCTCACTATGCCGTCTTTACGCTCGCGGAAAAGCTGCCGCTGAAACGCGGAGCCCGGCTGGAGATCGCGCTCAAACAGGCGCATGGAACCGGTCACCTGATTGGAGCTTTCAACCTCGCAGTCACAGGGGATGACCCGGGGAATGCCGCCGCACTGCCGGTGGCTGTGGATGCGGCGCTTGCCGTGCCTGCCACTGACCGCTCAAAGGCGCAACGAACGCTCATCGCCGCCAGTGCCCTTCGACAGGTCGCGGCGGAGGCACTGAAAAAACTGCCGGCACCGGCTCAGGTATACGCCGCCGCGCCGTCGGTCAGAATTCCCTCCTCCGAGGGCGGAGAATATCAGAATAAATCGATGACGGAGCCGAGGCCCGTCTGGCTGCTTCGCCGGGGAGAATTCGACAAGCGGGGGGAAGTCATCCCTCCCGGTGCCCTTTCGGCACTCCCCATGCCCGCGCGCTTCACGCTCAAGAATCCCAAGAACGAAGCCGAACGCCGCGCCGCACTGGCTGACTGGATCGCGCATCCTGACAACGTGCTCACCTGGCGCAGCATCGTGAACCGCGTCTGGCACTATCACTTTGGGCGCGGGCTTTGTGACACACCCAGCGATTTTGGCAGGATGGGCGACATTCCGGGAAACCCCGAATTGATCGACTGGCTGGCCGTGTGGTTTCGCGATGAGGCTAAAGGTTCCCTCAAACAACTGCACCGCCTGATCGTCACAAGTGCGGCGTGGCGGCAGTCCTCCGGGCAAAACGAATCCGCCGCAAAAGTCGATGGCGACAACCGGCTCCTCTGGCGGCAGAACAGTTGCCGCATGGATGCGGACACTTACCGGGACTTTGCTCTCTCCGTTTCCGGAAAGCTGGACCTCACCATGGGAGGACCGCCCGTCCAGCAGTTCAAGCGCAGCAAGGGACCGCAGGCGACGCCCGCCCTCGACTACTCCGCCTATGACTGGGGCAGCCCCGGTGCCGGACGGCGCA
The DNA here is from genome assembly GCA_036262875.1 of Verrucomicrobiales bacterium. GTDB lineage: Bacteria > Verrucomicrobiota > Verrucomicrobiia > Verrucomicrobiales > V1-33 > V1-33. The sequence goes on along the minus strand of DATAIE010000173.1, from coordinate 3,533 downwards.
GCATCTACCGCTGTGTCTGGCGGGGCATCGCCGATCCCTTTATGGAAGCCCTCGATTTTCCGGACCTCGGGCTCCTCGCACCGGCCCGCGGCTTCTCCGCGTCTTCACTTCAGGCCCTCACTCTTTATAACAATAACTTCGTGCTCTACCAGAGCGGGGTCTTCGCGAAGCGTGCGGAGAACGAAGCGGCCACTGTGGAGGCTCAGGTGACAAGGGCCGTCCAACTCGCCTGGCTGCGGGCTCCCAAAGAGTCCGAACTTCAGGACTTCACCCGGTTCGCCCGCGCCAACGGGCTCGCGGCTTTTTGCCGCCTGCTGCTGAACAGCGACGAATTCCTCTTCATCAACTGACCATGCTTTCCGCCTCAGCGACTCCTCTTTCCCGCCGCAATTTCCTGTGGAATCTCGGCGGCGGCTTCGCCGGCCTGGCGCTGTCCCAACTGATGTCCCGGGACGCAGGGGCGGCAGGCATTCAGCATCACCTGCCGAAGGTGAAGCGGATCATCCAGCTTTTCATGACGGGCGGCGCGAGTCCGATGGATACCTTCGACTACAAGCCGGAACTGGCGAGACTTCATGGTCAGATGCTGGGACCGAAGGAAAAGCCGGAGGGTCAGACGGGCATGCCGGGGGCGATCATGAAGAGCCCGTTCGAGTTCAAGCAGCACGGCCAGTGCGGGCGGTGGGTGAGCAGCATGTTTCCGGAGCAGGCAAAGCTCGTGGACGAGATGGCCTTTCTCATGGCCATGACCTCCAAAACGAATGTCCACGGCCCGGGCACCTACATGATGAACAGCGGGTTCCTTTTCCCGGGCTTTCCATGCATGGGATCGTGGATTTCCTATGCGCTGGGCAGCATCGCGGACAACCTGCCCTCGTTCGTCGTCCTGCCGGATGCCCGCGGGCTGCCCTACAATCAGCGAGGCTGTTTCTCCGCCGGATTCCTGCCCGCGGTTCACCAGGGGACCGTGATCAACGCCGCCGCCCCGCAACCGGTTCCCGACCTGTTCGCGAACGGCAAATTTGCCTTCGCTAAACGGGAGTCGGACGCTGAAAGCCTCGCCCTCCTGGACAAAATGAACCGCGCCCACGCCGCAGAGCATCCCGGCGACTCGCGGCTCGACGCACGCATTGCCAGCTACGAACTCGCCGCGAGGATGCAACTCTCCGCGCCGGAGGCATTCGATGTGATGCGGGAGCCCGCATTCGTCCGCAAAGCCTACGGCATGGAAAACAAAGTCACGGAGGACTTTGGCAGACGGTGCCTGCTGGCCACAAGGCTCATCGAGCGCGGCGTTCGTTTTGTTCAGGTATGGAGCGGCCCGCAGGGCGCGGTGAACAACTGGGACAACCACGGCAATATCCTGACCGAACTGCCGCCGATGTGCGCAAGTGTGGACGCGCCCATCGCAGCCCTGCTCCGCGATCTGAAGGCGCGCGGGCTGGCGGAGGACACCCTGGTCATATGGACGACCGAATTCGGACGCACCCCGTTTGCCCAGGGGTCACTGGGGCGGGATCACAACGGCGGCACCTTTGTCACGTGGCTCTGGGGAGCGGGGGTCAAGCCAGGGGTGGCCCATGGCCGGAGTGATGACTGGGGATTCAAAACCGCCGAGGGAGCCACCTACTGCTACGATTTCCACGCCACCATTCTCCACCTGTTGGGCATCGATCATGAAAAACTAACCGTCCGGCAAAACGGGATCGACCGCCGCCTCACCGACGTCCATGGCCACGTGGTGAAAGAGATTCTTGCCTGACCGCCCAGCGTATGCCGCCGTGCGATTTGTTTAAACGATCCTGTTAAGATGCGGCGCTTGTTTTTCGGGTAACGTCTTCGCATAGTGCGCCCCCTCCTCCCCCTACCCGCTATCCTGTGCAGATACCCGCAGCCAGCTCCTCCGGCGATTTTTGGTTCGCCTTTCTCTCCATCATTTATGAAGGACTGCCATTCATCCTCCTCGGTGCTCTGATTTCGGGCATCATCGATGTATGGCTTCCCTCCTCGCTCATGGAGCGCCTGCTGCCCAAAAACAAGGGTGCGGCGGTCATCGTGGGAGGGCTTCTTGGAATTATCTTCCCGGTTTGTGAGTGCGCCATCGTCCCGGTCATCCGGAGGCTGGTGCAAAAGGGTCTCCCCGTCGGATGCGCCATGAGTTACATGCTGGCGGCTCCCATCGTGAATCCCATCGTCGCTCTGAGCACGATGGCGGCGTTTCAGATGGATCACCCCCTGCTCATGACGGGAATGCGGGTGCTCACAGGATTCGTGATCGCCGTGGCGGCGGGAATGGTCATGTCCCGGGTGCCGGTCACCTCCCTGCTGCGCGACCGCGTGCTGGCCAGCCTGCGTTCTTCGGGCCAGGCGAAAAGCGCTCCCAAAGCGCGCCGGATGCCGTTCGGTGAGGGAATCGTGCGCGCATTCGAATCCGCCCAGCGGGATTTCCTGGATGTCGCGCTCTACTTCTTCATTGGCGTGGCGATCGCCGCGATGACCCAAACACAGGTGCTCTACCGGCCTGACCTTCAGGCCGGCATCAACAACCTTGCGTCAAATCACTGGCTCGCCGCACCGGTGCTCATGGTGCTGGCTTTCGTTCTTAGCCTGTGCAGCACGACGGATGCTTTCGTCATTGCCCAGGACACCATCTTTCCCGCCTCCGCAAAACTTGCCTTCCTCGTGTTTGGACCGATGCTGGACATGAAGCTCCTTTTCCTCTACTCTTCGGTGCTGAAACCCAAAGCAGTGCTCTGGCTCAGCATTGGACTTTTCATCGCCGTTTACGCCGCGAGCTTTGCCGCGGGCACCGTTTTCAACCCCGTTCCAAAATGAAACACGATCACTCTCACGGGCACGACCACCACGACGGTGAGTGCTGCGGCCACGGACATTCGCACAAAGAGCAGACGTGCAGTCACGGTCACGAGCACGGGGAGGAATGTTCACACGGACATGTGCACTCCTCGAAATGCAGCCATGAACATGAACACGGGGAACAGTGTGCGCACAGCCACGAACACGAACATGTTCATGGTCCGCACTGCTCTCACGGGCATGACCACGAACACGAGGATGCACAGGCGGATGCCGAATGGACCCGCCGGTTCTTTCTCGTCCTTCAGGCGGTGGTGCTGATGATGATCGGCGGCGTCATGTGCTTCTTTGTCGCGAGCGGCCGGATCAATTATTTCCTCGCCCCCACCTTCCGGGCCCTCGCCCTGTGGGGCGGCATCGGGATCATGGTGATGGGGCTGTTCAATCTGCTGGTGAATCACAGCAAAAAGGAATGTTGTCATGACCACGATCACGACGACGACGATTCCGGCCATGTCCACAGCCATGAAGGAAGCGTGGCCGGCCGCGCTGTTACATTGCTGCTGCTTTCGAGTTCCATCGCCGCCGCCGCAATTCTGACGCCGGACCGCCAGACCTCTCAATATTTGATGTACAAGGAAAGCGCAGCCCGGCGCAACGGCATCAATTCCGAACGCCTGAAGAAGGAGAATCCCGGACTCGCCTCCGCACTGAAC